>CAXQBA010000032.1:0-3422 GCA_964221885.1 Luminiphilus sp.
GAGACGAATATCTGCACTTCCCCGTGTACCCATCTCACCAGCAGTAAGGTCTAAAATACCTACTTTTTTACCTTGCTTAATATGGTGTATCAATGTACCACCACATGATAGTTCAACATCGTCAGGATGAGCTCCTATGCCCAAAATATCTAATTTTACCATTTAATAAAATGCTTCGTTACAAATACTTGTTGATTATTGGTTCTTAATCGTGCAACATAAATACCAGATGGCCAATCTTTGATAGTCAATGTAGTTGACCTATCTGAATAAAACATATGTTGACCTAAAGAACTGTAAATATCTACATTAAATGATGAAGTTCCTTCATTAATAATATCCAAATGAATCAAACTGTTTGCAGGATTTGGATATATTTTAAGATCCCATTCTTCTGTAGGAACAATCTGATTAGAAACAAAATAACTTGAATCAGGGGAAAATAATGGACGTATCATGATCGATCCATTAAATGGACTTGGTTGCCACGATCCACCTGTTGAGTAGAACGTTTTATCCATAGCATTCGATGTCCTATCAAAACCAACAGGTACAGCTTGTTGAGATGCCTGTTGCCATCCAACATAGAATGTTTGTCCAGCTTTGATTGGAATAGCCTGTTCTTGTCCTGTGAAATCTTGTAAGGTCACATAATGAAACCCATTGAATCCATATATGTACACCAGTTTATAAAAATCTCTACTGAATACTTCGTTGTCAAGTGAATCAAGCCAGACCTTTACATTAATCAAGTCATTATTTGAATTATTGTTGGTGTAGTAAGGTAGATGAAAAAAGATACCTCGCAATGTATCGTCTATTTCAGATGTATATTCAACCGCAATGGTAGTACCAAGTCCCTGAGCAATAATCCTGCTTTCAGCAGTTCCATCATCATATGCATAATAATTTCTCAATGTGTTGGTCAAATAGGTGGTATCATTGACTTCAAAGAGTGGATTGGATTGAAAATCAAAGGGGAATAGTATTGCTGTACTCGAACGAATTTTAAAAGAGTCCTGAATTGTTTGATTGAAAGAAAACGTGTCTAAAGCAACGCGTGATTGGTCATCATTAGAAGGACTACATGAATAATTGGGCTGGGTTGCAATCGGTTGGTTTAAAAGTGGTATTGTTGACGATCCAATATGTTCCAACGAATAGATTCGGTCTAATGTGCCAGCCGAATTACAAGGATTGTGATTGAACATTTGAAAAGTTATACTATCAGCCATGCAGGTCTGGTAACTAAAATGCCGCCAAGGCATCGCATACAAACCGTTCTTCAATGGCGTGGATAATGGCCTCGAATATGAAATATCAGCATATCTCCCATAATTGATCGAGAAACTATCGGTGTTCGTTCTACCAACATCCATGTAAATAAAATCTAAATGATAATGATCATTATTCCCATTCAATGAAGCATAATTTCGAAATCTGAATGAAAATCCTGGATGTAAAAATGAATCTGCAGTTACCGGTATAAAAAATTGCTCAAAATTCGGGATTTCATTTACTGAAAATGAGTTGTCAACACCACCAATAGAAAAAACATTGACCCACCGACCTGAATCATCCCAAAAATCAACAAAAAAAGAATCTTGTAATTCAGGACGATCTCCTAGACCCTGTTTTTGTAAATAGAAACTTAATATAACTGAATCAATAGGATTAAATCCACCAAGATCGATAGATTGGCTCGTAAGTGTATCTGCACCGAGGCCTGAAGCAGGATTAGCAAACTGATTATATGGATATCCATTCTCGTTGAGACCGTCAAACGTAGCTACACCAACAGAAGGAGCATAATCATACATGCTATTATTGACAAACACATCTTGGTCTGTCCATCGGTCACAAGATGGATAGAAGGAAGAAACTCGAGAAAAGTCCTCAAAGAATGGCAATAACAACGTATCCGACTGACAATTTATTACTGATCGATTTGGATCATCTAAAGAGCGGGTTACCAATTGCTCATTTTGTTCTAATGGTAAAAGACGCAAGGGTGCTTGACCATTAGCAGTCACAAAACACACAATAGGCAATAATAAGCCTAAAAGGTTTCTTATATATAATATTGATAAAAATTTCAAGATTCTAAGCACGAATTAAGGCTTTATAAACAAACGTAAATTTGACAAAAAATAACAACCTGACCAATTCAATTAACACATTTTTATCAAAACATCAATCTTGTTTGGCAAATACCTTCTTCAATAAGTCTGTGACACGAGCAACAGGATCTTTACGGATCAATTTCTCCTCTTTTTCGATCATTAAAAATACCCCATCTATCGCTTTATTAGTTACATAACGATCAAGGTCAGGGTCAATCTTTTCAACAAAAGGCACCTTATTATAATTTGACATCACAGAATTCCAAATATCACTTGCTCCTACTTTGTTTAAAGAAGTTGATATTACAGGATTGAACGCATCAAATAATGACTGTGTGGTGGTATTCTTAAGGTATTGTGTACATGCGTTTGATTCCCCCATCAAAATACCCATAGCATCGTTTACTGTCATCTGTTTAATCGATTGAATAAATATATCTTTAGCTGATGAACTCGCATCCTCTGCAGCTCGATTCAACTTTTCGATAGCATTATCAACTAAGTTATTTAATCCGATATCTCGAAGTGTTTTTTCAATTTTTTGAGCTTCGGGGGGAAATAGGATTTTGACTGATGGTTCTTTAAAAAAGCCATCCTTTATGGATAATACATCAACACCTTTTGTCGTGCCCTGAATCAAAGCTTCTTTCAAGCCTGCAATAATATCATCATTTGTCAAAGGTTGTTCGCTTGAAGTTACGCCTAGTTGACTAGTAACCACTTGCTGAACGGTATCACAAGATACTGTACTCAATAAGAGTGTTAGGCAAATAAGAAAAGAAAATGAAATTTTATTCGGAATCATTTGTTGAGGTTTCATAAAATTGTATTTGGTTCGGTTATAATGATTTCAATTTTTGTACCAACTATGTTATAGGATCTGAATGGACCACATGAGGAGCTAAACAATTCGAGCAAATAATTGGACCAAACTTACGTTGTAATGTTTGCTGTGTTTCTGGTAATACATGACCACTATCTGTCCAAATCGTTTTAGGATCAACAACGAGTATCCTTCGATTACATTTGCCACATTGATGAATGTACTGATCTTCCAACTCAATAAAAGCTCGATCGATCTGAGCCCCCATAGGTGGGTTTTGCTTTGAAATTCGAACTTTAATTTTCTCAATTCCTGTACATAAATACACAATTCGATCAATGATCCGACGCGCGACATGTTCTAGTAATTTGGATGGTTTATCCATCTCAAGCTTACAGACCCGATAAATTGTTTCGTAATTTACAGTGGCCGCCAGTTCATCTCCAGATGCTGCTTTTTCGATGGATGCATCTACG
>CAXQBA010000033.1:0-2035 GCA_964221885.1 Luminiphilus sp.
CTCAGACTTCATATCTAGATCTGAAAGACCTTTAGACCTTCTATGATCATTAATCTTTTGCCAAATTTCGTTTACAAGTTTACGCTCATTCATATCATCCTATCAACCCATCTATATTCTAATTAAATCGTTCGGTCAATATATCATCTTTTCTGTAATTATGCAATTTGCTAGAATGTACATTAAGGATTATATTTGATGAGAGTGATTTTATTAATTTTAGTATACTTGGAATGCAGGATATCCTTTATCTGATCACATTTAGTGTTCTATCTGCTTGGTTTTACAACAAAAATGATGAGTTGATTCGTCCACGTATAGGACAATCGTTTCTCATTTCCTTTGCTATCTATTTAGTACACACTATTTTTTTCTTTGAAAAAGCTAGTCTGTTCTCGACATCAGGACATATACTTTTACTATTTGCAGCTGGGTTTTTTGTGAATAGTTTTTCAGCAAATCGTATCGCATTTCTACTTACGTTTTCCCTTCTCGTATTCTCCTATATTTATTCATTTACTTCTTTTTTTCCAATTGATTCTGATGCCTTATCAGATGACTCAACAACGATCAATACAGTCATACCCGTCGATGAAAAAGCTGAATTTATTATCGGTGTCCGATCCGATGATGAATTTCGTTCATTACCTAAAAATATAATTTCAAAATCAGCCATTTATCGCCCCATTTACGACATAACAACATCAGAAAATATTCAATGGTATACGATTGATGTTGCCGAAGATCAATCAAATGAATATTATTTCTCAATACTTAAGAATAATGTAAATCTGACATACCTAGAATGGAATGAATCGATTTCATGTCCATCATCTCCACCACCCCTATTTCAGTCCAATAAAAAAATACAAACCCGCCAAATTACTAATGATCCATTAATGGGTGAAATGTGGCATCTTAACCAATTTGACTATAGTACCTATTATGAATTACTACATCAATTACAGCCTCAAAAAAAAGTACAGGTAGCTATTATTGATACAGGTGTTGATCGTAAACATGAAGATCTACAGGATGCTTATCGATCTGTCAATCCAGAATCAGATGAAGATCCAATTGGACATGGTACTCATTGCGCAGGAATTGTGGCTGCTACTTCAAATAATGGAATTGGTATTGCTTCTCTTTCAAGTAAAGGTCTGCTACAAATCTCAAGTTATCGTGTATTCAATAATGCGGGTTTCACTTCTCAAGGAAAAATACTAGAAGCTATCTACAAGGCTGTTGATTCGGGGGCGGATATAATTTCTATGTCTCTTGGTGGTCCCAGTAATGACAAAAGCCAAAAAGCCTATCAAATGGCGATTGATTATGCCAATTCAAAAAAAGTGATCGTTATTGCTGCCGCAGGTAATGAGAACATCAATGCCACTCGTCGTGTACCTGCAGGAATTGATGGTGTTATTTGTGTAGGAGCTCTAGATACAAATGGTCAAAAAGCTTCATTTTCTAATACATTAGATGATATAAAATATGGATTGTGGGCACCTGGTGTTCAAATACTATCAACTCTGCCAGGAAATACTTATGGTAAACAAAGTGGTACATCTATGGCAACTCCATTTGTAGCTGGATTAGCAGCTATTGTGAAAGTTCGATACCCATCGTATAATATTGATGAAGTTTTTGATGCATTAACGCAAAATCCTGATAAAGAAGACGTAACCAAACTTACAAAACAAGAGGTTCACCCAGTTCATATCGTTAAAAATTTAATACAGCCGTCAAACATTTGGCAATAAATTTGTTATTTTTATGTTAAATAACTAATGTTTTCTTGTTGAAATGCGTCTAATCTTTTTACTCATATTTCCGATTTTATTTTTTATCTAGTTCAGAAGGATAGAAGGTTTCTGATATAACTGTGGAAGAATCAATAAATAGGCTGTTCTTAACTATTTGATTATCATTTGTTTGCGTCTGATTACATGAATAGACAAAAAATAAAATCGGAAATATGAGTAAAAAGATTAGACGCATTTCAACAAGAAAACATTAGTTATTTAACATAAAA
>CAXQBA010000034.1:0-2838 GCA_964221885.1 Luminiphilus sp.
ACCAAAAAATGAATCAATACAAAATTAACACACCAAAATAATCCCTTTTTGAAAACACTTTATAAAGTTTTATATATATAATAGTTTGTTGATTCGCTCTTGTTTTAATGATCTACGTTGTCAACGGAAATAAGGTGTTAGGTCAAATTACAAGGCCATAGAGATCAAATTCTGTAGCATCTGTGATTTCAATCGTGGCGTAATCACCTACTCGCAAGAAGTTATCTTTTGTAGATACAAGAACTTCATTATCGACTTCAGGTGAATCAAATTCAGTTCGACCGATAAAGTAACCTCCTTCTACACGATCGAATAATACTTTGTATTGTTTACCAATCCTTTGTTGATTCTTGTCAAAGGAAATACCTTCTTGTAGCGCCATCAATTGAGATGCTCTATCTTGTTTTATTTCCTCTGATATATCATCCTTGACGTCATAAGCCCTTGTGTTCTCCTCATGTGAATAGGTAAAAACGCCTAATCGTTCAAACTGCATTTCTTCCACAAAGTCTAACATGTCTTGAAATTCACGATCCGTTTCACCAGGGTATCCAACTAATAAGGTGGTACGGAATGCTATATCAGGAACAATTCGTCTAGCTTCCGCAATTAATTTTTTGGTTTCCTCAACGGTAATCTGACGTCTCATGCGTTGTAAAACATCATTATTGGCGTGTTGAAGCGGCATGTCAATATAATTGCAGATTTTAGGTAAGCGTTTCATTACATGAAACACTTCCATTGGAAATTTACTAGGATAGGCATAATGTAATCGGATCCATTCAATACCTTCTACCTCGTGAAGAGCTTCCAATAATTCAGCTAATCGTCTTTCTTTATAAATGTCTAAGCCGTAATACGTCAGCTCCTGAGCAATCAACATGATTTCTTTAACGCCATCTCTTGCTAATTTTTTTGCCTCGTCTACGAGTACCTCGATAGGTTTTGAAATATGTTTACCTCTCATAAGAGGTATTGCGCAAAAGGAGCAGGTTCGATTACAGCCTTCAGATATTTTTAGATATGCATAATGGGGTGGCGTCATCAACATTCGTTCACCAACCAGTTCATGTTTGTAATCTGCCTCGAGTCGCTCTAGAAGCGCTGGCAATTCAACTGTTCCAAAATATGCATCAACTTCAGGAATCTCCTCTTCAAGATTCTCTTTGTATCGTGCGGATAAGCATCCCGTAACATAAAGTTTGTCGATATTACCCTGTTCTTTTTCATTAGCATATTGTAAGATCGTATTGATGGATTCCTCTTTAGCTCTGTCAATAAATCCACAAGTATTGATAATAATGATATTGGCGTCATCATCATTTGAATCGTGAACTACTTCGTAATCATTGGCTGCAAGTTGATTCATCATGACTTCTGAATCCACCATATTCTTGGAACAACCCAGGGTGACTACATTGATTTTATCCTGCTGATGATTGCGTGTTTTCATTACTCCTTTAGTTTTATGCAAAGGTAACGAAACTTTTGCTAATTGACGGTACTCGAATCACTACTGGGTTCTACATTTTCTAAAGAGGGTAGCTTCGCAATGATCTGCCTATATTTTTTAAGATCAATCAATGGGAGAGACAAGTGATTTTGGATATGATTGTTAATTTTTTTTGTATTGGTCCTTAGTCTTTTTATATCTGTATCATTCAATCCAATCGAGTGATATATTGAATCAGAATCTATTTGGCTTGGTAGTATGCTAAATACTTTTCTTTTATCCTTTTTTCTATGGATGTAACGCCAGACAGGTAAATATGCGTGTGACGAAATAGATACATTTTCAGAGCGAATATGTTTTTCAATATTTAGTTGGTAAATAAGACCAACGTCTGTATTAGTTTGTTGTTGGTTGGATATGAAGTTACCAAGTGAGTAGGCAACAAATGCTTTTTTCTGGCCTACCTGTTTAATTTTAATAGGTTGTACAACATGAGGGTGTGCTCCGATAATAGCATGAACCCCTTTATTAATAAGAAACTTACTGATCGCTTTTTGTTGTCTGTTTTCATTGAGTTTGTATTCACTTCCCCAATGCATCAGAGCGATTATCAGATCAACGTTTGTGCTATCAAGTTTTTTGATATCAGTAGCTATTTGAGTAGTGTCAATCAAATTTACAATAGCAGGTTCCTTTGTTGGTAGACCATTTGTACCGTAAGTGTAATTCAAAAAACCAATACGGATTGAATTTTTATTCTTTGTGATTTGGTGTATGAATGGATATGTTAGATCTCTCTCCGTTTTATTTCTGTAAGTGCCAATGTGATGTATGGAAGTACTATCTAATTGATCCAGTGTATGCAATACACCAAAAAGACCGTTATCATTGGAGTGATTGTTTGCAGTGGTCAATACGTCAATACCGGAATTTTTAAGATCATAGGCCAGCCGATCGGGGCTTCGAAATCGTGGATAGCCAGAATATTTTCCTTTATTGGATAGGGTGACCTCCAAATTTCCGATAGTGAGATCATCCGTTTCAAAAATGGGTTTGATAAATCGGAAGCAGGGTTCATAGTTAAAATCATTGAGTGAGTTTTTTGTTTTTCGATTAGGTTTGGTTTTCGCTGAAGCAATTTGCGGACTATGACCCATAATGTCCCCCACAAAATGCAAGGTGTATGACTGAACACTGTCAAGCTTGATCATGGGTATGTGATCAAGTGCTTTCTGCTTGTTGTGGTGGCAGTTAAATTCAATTACAACAAAAAGGCTGAAAATGATAAATCGATACAAGTGGTAGATTTTATATCAATATAGGCCTATTTAGCTTTTTTTTGTAAATTCGCTTCCACAAGTTGAAAACATAGATTATGAAAAAAA
>CAXQBA010000035.1:0-6033 GCA_964221885.1 Luminiphilus sp.
CCATAGAATTCTCGACACCTAGCGCTGCTCCAAATAACCTTCGTGCTTGTTTTGAACGCAATATTCCTGTGGTGTGTGGTACAACAGCTTGGTTGGATCAACTTGAATCAATTCACTCATTTTGCAAGGAAAAGAACGGTGGTTTTTTGTACGCATCCAATTTTAGTTTAGGTGTTAATCTTTTTTTTGAACTCAATCAGAAATTGGCTAATCTTATGAATGGCCATACAGCTTATAAAGCTCAAATAAAAGAGATTCATCATACCCAAAAGTTAGATGCACCATCTGGAACGGCTATTTCTTTAGCTAATGAACTGATCGATCTTCATACTGCATACAATTCTTATGGGTTAGAATCTAATTCAATAGTATCGAATGATACTCTTCCGATCATTGCTGAACGAATTGATAAAGTGCCTGGTACTCATATTGTTTCCTACACATCTGATATTGATCAGATTAGTATCAAACATGAAGCTTTTTCAAGGAAAGGTTTTGCCCTTGGTGCATTAATAGCGGCTGAGTTTTTAATAGGAAAACAAGGAATTTATACGATGAAGGATGTGTTAGCACAGACTCTTTAAAAAAATAAATATGAATATTTTCAATGAACAAGAAGATGGTAGAATCCACATAGCTTTAGGTATCATTTGTTTTCTGTTTCCTTTTGCTGGGATCGTCTTATATTTCCTAAAGCGGAATACCTCTCCTACTTTAGCAAATGATGCCTTGAAAGCGGCTCTTTTTGGAATCATGCTGAATTTTGTTCTAATTACTATGCAGTCGTAAATGAGAACGATATTTCTATTTCTTGTATCGAGTAATCTTTTAGTGTCAGCACAAAACAATTCCTCAAATTTGGATACAGCCACTGTCATTTTCGTAAAAAAAACATCATTCAATAAAGCAGGTGAATCTAATTCATCTTACGAATGGTATGGGCGTCTTTCCATGAAAGATTACTACATTAAATTCTGTGAATCTACAATAGATCGATCCACCTTTGAAAAAAAATTAGAGGATAACGAATTGATCAAATCGGCCAGAATTACTTATCAAATCGTTGAAGGAAATTGGAATCAATGTAACGACACAGAAGTTCAAAGTCGAGTATGTGAATACATGATACTTCTAACGTATCATGACTAAAACCACGAGCCATCGTTCCAAAGTTATTTATTCATGAATTCCTCGATATCATCGACCTCAATAGGAATATGTCCCATCAAATTGATCGGAGATTGATCATTGACAACAATATCATCTTCTAGTCGGATACCAATATTTTCCTTGGGTATATAAATTCCAGGCTCACAAGTAAATACCATACCATTTTCAAATGTTTTATAGCGTTCACACAAGTCGTGAACATCTAAACCTAAATGATGTGATGTTCCATGCATGAAGTATTTTTTGTACGCTGGCATATTAGGATTTTGATTCTTAATATCCGTTCGATCTAATAATCCTAATTCAAGCAATTGATATTCCATTAATTTACCAACTTCGGCATGATAATCATTGATCGACGTTCCTGGCACCAACATTTTTTCTGCCTCTTTTTTAACGTGCAGAACAGCATTGTACACATTTCGTTGACGATCTGTGAATCGACCATTAACTGGTATCGTTCGACTAAGGTCAGCTGCATAATTAGCATACTCCGCTCCAAAGTCCATGAGCATCATATCCCCATCTTGGAGTTTACAGTCATTTGCAATATAATGTAATACACATGCATTGCCTCCCGAAGCTATGATAGGTGTATAGGCATGTCCCGTAGCTCCATTTCGTATAAATTGATAGATAACATGAGCTTCGACTTCATATTCATACATACCAGGAGAGGTATGTTCCAATACCGACTCAAAAGCAATTTTTGTGATATCACAGGCTTTTTGCATGACGTCTATCTCAAAGGACGACTTGATCATCCGCAGTTTTTTCATGATCGGCTGTGACCGATAAAACGTATGTCCTGGATATATTTTTTTAAATTCAGCCGTCTTTCGTTGATCTTGACTTGGATAGGCAACATCAGCCCGGTCATTTTCATTGCTATTTACATAGATACTGTCAGATAAAAGAATCAATTCATTCAATAGATTCTTTTTAGCAGATAACCAGTGGACCATCTTTACTCCAGAGGTTTTTGAGGCATCTTCTTTTGTATATTTATAGCCATCCCAGACAGCAATATGTTCATTGGTCTGCTTTGTAAAGATGATTTGTTCGTATTCTTTACCTTTTGGACAATTTGGATAAAGAACCAGAATAACATCCTCTTGATCTAAACCAGTTAAATAAAATAAGTCTGAATTCTGTCGAAATGGAAAATAGCAATCTCCATTTCTCATCATCTGATCATTTGAGTGAAAAATAGCAATACTGTTCGGTTTCATGTGTGCCATGAATCGCTGTCTATTCTCAATGAATAATTGTGGGTCTATTTTTTTATATTTCATCCTTTATTTATTTAGAAATTTGTGTTTTCCTAATGGTCTTTAAATGTAACGGTTCCTATTGATTCTAACAACATTTTGATTGGAATAAGACCAAAACACAATGATTCATGATCGATACGCCTTTATTTAAGGAACTAACTCATAAAATGAAGGATGACCATTGATTTATCATCATTTTCGGTTTGTAAGACCTTATTACCACTCTTTAAGTATTGAGCCCAAATATTATTAATGGATTCCTGATCTTTTCGTTCAGCATGTAATTGTTTTAATCCATTTATATTGGGATCGAAGAAATGTGGAAATGGTTGATTAGGGTCTGTAAATTTCTGAAGCGATTCATCAAATATATTTACTTCATAACTTGCCCGCTCACAACCATCAGTGAGTATCGCCATAGCATCAATATCACCATCAATGATGGACGTTCGAAAATAGGTATTTGTTCTGTCTTCTATCCAAATGGGACTACTAAAAAAAACGGTTTCATTCACTTCTTCACCTCGGAATGGATGCATAATTGGCTGCCATGAAGATCCTTTCATCTTACAGGCTGCACGACCATCTCCAATATGAGCCAAAAGAATCCGTTGTTCACTAAAGAAAGTAAAAATTAATGTTGAAGCTAGATCTTTTAAAGGTACCTTATGTTTATTTGCTAATGCTGACAAACCGGAATGTATGTTCGTAGCATAGGATTTGGCTGTTAAATCCCATGCCGATTCATCCATGGTAAAGATTTCGTTCATAATCGGTAACGATTCTTTAAATCGATTTAAAAAAGCATCAACTAAAAATTGAGCACCTAAATGACTTTTTGAAGCAGAACCAGCACCATCAGCTACGATGGCAATACCATAACCTGAGTTGGTATCAAAATGTATCCCGCTTGCATCTTGGCAAGGAAGGTCTAATCGAACATGAGCGATTCCTTGTACTGATGCTTGTGCGTAAATACATGTTGACATTAGACAGTTAGAATTTTATTTGTGCCCAATCACTAACCGGTGGCAAATCGACCTGATCACCGTCTTTCGACTTATTAATAATACTGATACTGTTACTCAACCAAGTAAAAAAGGCTGAAAACTTATATCCATCCAAAGGAAGTGGCGGTGCTGTAGATGGGCAAATCTTAGAAAGTACCGAATGATTATACCCCTTGATGCCCATTGTCCAAAAAATAAATTTCTTGTCTGTGACACCTTGTCGTACTTTTTTTGATATACCTTCAATATCTTGACCTGGTGATGGCTCACCATCAGTAATAAGTACAATAAATGGTCGATAATATGGCTGACCTGTTTCCTTATACCACAACTTCCGTTATTCGGTTTTATCAATGGCTAATTCTATAGCATCTGCTAGTGGAGTTAAACCGGAAACAGATAGATTTGGCATATCAAAATTCTCTACCAAGGTAGGTTCTAAAACCGTTTTTACCTCTGACCCAAAGGTAATGACACTTAATTCTAAACGTGAAGAGGCACTGATGTCATCAAGTATAGCCTGATGAAATTGTTTCAATCCTTCATTTAACTCTTTAATGGGAGAACCTTGCATAGAAGCTGATACATCTAATACCAATGTACACAAACATTTTTGTTCGTAATTCTCGGGGGATTCACCAGAAAAATAATTCATATCTACAACTAAAATGGTTATTTAACATCAATGTACTAAATTATTACAAAATAGCTTAGCTGAAATCTAATGAACCATTTATATTTACAACAGTTCATATAATATAGCCTATGGAAAATATTTGGCACATATTTATTCGTTCTTTTTCAGAGTATGGATCATATCTTTGGAACGAAATCACCTTTCAGTATACCTATAAACCAATCTGGCAGAACTATTTTTATTTACTGATCGGTGTTTCTCTATTCTTCTTTGGAATCGAATTACTCAGTCCATGGCGTAAAGGTCAAAAGCGATTTCGAAAAGATTTTTGGTTGGATGGGTTCTACATGTTCTTCAATTTTTTTCTTTTTTATTTGATAATCTTTTCAGCTGCATCCAATGTCGTTGTTGAATTGTTTAGTGATTTCCTAGGTCTTTTTGGAATTCGAAATCTAGTAGCTATCAACGTACAAGCGATGCCTATATGGGTACATTTATTGATCGGATTTTTTGTTAGAGATTTCATTCAATGGTGTGTGCACAGCTTTCTCCATCGCTCTCCTACTTTATGGGAATACCACAAGGTTCATCATTCAGTACAAGAAATGGGCTTTGCAGCTCACTTACGGTATCATTGGATGGAAAATGTAGTGTATCGAACGTTAGAATATATACCTTTGGCAATGATCGGTATAGGATTGAACGATTTTTTTGTTATACATGCATTTACACTAATCGTTGGCCACTATAACCATGCAAACATACGTGTTGCTGAATGGGTTAAAGGTCTTGGATTCGGTCTTTTAATAGGTATGTTTATTGCTTTTGTGGCTACAACTTCTAAAGCTGGTGGCGTATTCTTAATTTTAGCCATTTGTAGCCTATTGGGTATATTATCAGAACGTTATATCAAGTATATCTTCAACAGCCCAGAAATGCATATTTGGCATCATGCCAAAGATCTTCCTGAAGATCGAAAATTCGGCGTTAACTTTGCCTTGACACTCAGTTGTTGGGATTATTTATTCGGTACAAATTATATTCCTTTTGATGGTCGTGATATAGATCTAGGTTTCCCAGAAGTTGAATCATTTCCACAATCATTTATAGGTCAAAATTCCCATGGGTTTCGATCTAAAGAACCCTGATATTCCCCTATCTTATTCGTGGTGATACGGTAAATTTCGTTGAATAGCAACAGCACGATATAGCTGCTCAACGACAAACAACCGCACCATTTGATGGGAAAATGTCATTTTAGACAGCGACATTTTACCGTCGGCTCTTTGATAGATAGTATCCGAAAAACCGTAGGCTCCGCCGATCAAAAAAATCAAGCGTTTATTCCCTTGCATCATCCAACGATTTAATTGAACAGATAAATCCATTGAACTATACATTTTACCACGTTCATCCAATAAAATAAGTTGATCGGTCGGCTTTACTTTTTGTAAGATCTGCTCTCCCTCCTTTTCTCTGATCTGTGCTTCAGACAATCGGTTTGATTTTTTTATATCATCAATTACCATCCATTCAAAAGGCAACATATGTTGTAATCTTTTGATATAAATATCAATGCCTGTCTGTA
Source organism: Luminiphilus sp. (assembly GCA_964221885.1). GTDB lineage: Bacteria > Bacteroidota > Bacteroidia > Chitinophagales > Saprospiraceae > Aureispira. Next base: position 5,680 of record CAXQBA010000035.1, read on the forward strand.
GATACGGAAATTGGGTTTTTCCAACACCCCATAATTCAATCTTCATATGCTCAGATGTTTACTTAAATAAAGATAGAGATATTCAACAACGTATAAAAAAAGCATCCAAGCAGGTATGTAATCTAAGCGTATATAGCCCATCACATGCCATCCTGTTGTATATAACCATGGGCAAGAACCCGTAAGTAATTCTAATATAAACCCTGAGGTAAATTCAACAAATAATAAAATAAATGTATATATACTTAGTCGTACCAGTAATGATAGATGCTGACACCTTGTAAAAAGAGGTTGAGCAACTAATGGAATACACATGTAAATCGGAATCATCCAAATATAACTCTTACCTGTTAA
>CAXQBA010000036.1:0-7655 GCA_964221885.1 Luminiphilus sp.
ATTCTTTTTTGCGTGAAAATGATTCGATCTTCCTGCATAGTATAGTATCTGGAAATCAACATGTGCATAAAAAACTAAGGTTCTCTTCATCCGATGTATCAAAAGAATCAGGAGCATATAATTCATCCCTGCCAGGAACTATCTCAGCTGTTTTTGTTGAGGCTGGACAGTCTGTCAAAAAAGGAGAGCGTCTTGTTAGTATTATTTCAATGAAAATGGAACATGTGACCCAAGCTCACAATGATGGAATCGTTCAAAAAGTGTGTGTAGGAGAGGGAGATACTATTTCAGCTGATCAATTATTATTGGTCATTGATGATGTTAACCAGTAAATACGACTTGATGTTTTGATTGAACCTCTTTATTGGAGAGTATCAGCGTTTGTTTTTCTGAAATGTTACCATCAAATGACTGGTTTGAAAGTGTAAAATGAATCGTATCTGATTGATAGTCAATAAACAACCTTTCGGAACGTAAGGTGTCATTATTTATTTTATCAACATTCATGATGAAATCAAGGAACCATGTACAATTCACCCAACCATCTGATTCACTAAGATTACTGACAATGCGTTTATCAGAAAAAGACGTACTGTAGCTTTCTTGTGATCGGTGAATAGATTGTCCATTCATGATAAACTTACCTAAATATTGAAATTTGTAAGTGGTAAATTTTTTACCAACTAGATCAATGAATGAATCAGGTATTCGCGGCGTTCGTATTTCTTTCCAAAGAAGTGAAATGTCGCAATTTGGAGAACCAGTAACAAAGATACTCTCACTATCTAATTTAATGAGTATCTCTGATAAATGAATGTTGCCATTATTAAGAGGTTTTTCTTTCTCGAGATTTGTCGATGACAAAATTAGTTGATTCATTTTTTGACTTTATCGTGTTTTTGCTCATATAAGTTACAAAAAAAAATTATAAAATGCCATCAATCAATAAATTACAACCTCTAACTTCACTTCCGTCACTACGTCCTCTGACCATGAATTCTGTTTCATTAAGTTTAATGCCAAGGTCATCAGTTGCAATAAATGAACAGGTGTCGATGTTAGCTAGATCAATAATATTGATAAGTCCAGTCTGATTCATTTCAACAACACACATGGGATCTCTCACATCCTTAATGAGTATTTTTTGTGTAAATGGTTGTTGAAATTTACCATTGCTGGTTGCATATGATTGAGAAAGTAATTCAGTCATGCCATACTCACTATATATCGATGTAACATGAAGTTGATCCATGAGTTGATTGTGTAAGGCTTCTTTAGGCATTTCTTTACGCCGACCCTTCATACCTCCGGTTTCCATTACCCAACAATTGCCAGGGACACTAAAATCTTTAGCATAGTCAAGTAGGGCATAGCTAACACCGATCAAGATAGGAATTTTTTCAGGGTCACTTCTGTACATTTTATCCTGAAGCGACTTAAAGTCAGTCAGAAAGAATCCACCCGTATTGTTTGATCTGTTGATAAAATGATCGACCATATATACGAGCGATGAGTCTCCATTTTCGAGGTAAGAAGGTAGTAAGCCATACCATTCGAATGAAGATAAATCACCGTATCGATCTGTAAAGCATCGTTCAGCTATTTTTTGATACCATGATACATCCCGAAGATGATGCTGTGATTGACCACTACCTGTAGTACTAGAACTTTTAAAAATAACCGAACTATTCCAGTTCTTAGATTTAATGATATGCCATTTAAAGCTTTGAATGGGGAGGAACGGTATTTGGTCAATTTGGTCAATTTTTGATGGATGAACACCCAAATAATCAACAAATTGTCTATAAATGGTATTGTTTTGGTATTGATAATTGAAAATAGTAATAGCCAACTCATCAAAATGAATATCTTGGAGGTCTAAAATCTTTTGTTTAAGCTCTTTGGTAGAAAAATTCATATGTTTTTGTATGTCAAAACCAGTTAAATATAGTACAATTTTATGGTTTGTTTGTTTGGTGTTTTTTGCCTGTGAAAAAAAATCAAACCTGCATCCAGTAATTGAATATCTGAGCTGTTCTAAAACGTTGATGAAACAGAATGGATTAGATTCTACGTATATCCGATTATCCTATCGCGATAATGATGGTGACTTTGGCTCCTTGGATTCGACCAATGTTTTTGTATACGATGGTCGAAATGATTCTTTATTGATCACTTATATGATACCAGATCTAAGTGCTGGACAATCAGGAAACTTACAAGAAGGTGAGCTGATCTTATGTGTCAAGTCACCCTGTTGTTTTGACACAACGGGATATACCTGCCTTTCTTCTGCGGCTGGTATTGAAAATAATCTCCAGTTTCATATAAATATTATTGATAGAGCTGGTCATCAAAGCAATACAATTCAAACTGAATCCGTTATTTTAGAGTGTAATTATTAATACATATGATCCGTTATTTCATTCTTTTTGCCATATTGATATGTTTCACTTATGCCTGTGAAAAACCACCGATCTATGATGATCAACCCACGATTAGTTGGTTCAAATTCTCAAAAGATACGGTCGATCAATACTCGGGTAATGTAACCTTCTTTTTTAATTTCACTGATGGAGATGGAGATCTAGGTTCTGATTTTGATACTATTCAGGATATTATTATTGTAGATACCCGACGGACGCCTAATGACACCTCCTTTTATAAATTACCTGTAATAGAACCGGATGGCAATATAAGTGGAGTCTCTGGAACTGTTGAGGTTGATGTATCTTTGTTGTGTTGTATATCTCCTTCTAATCCCTTAATTGTTTGTCAGCCAATTCCTAACTTTTATGATACAGTAAGTTATAAGATTAGAATTCGCGATCAAGCTGGTAATTGGTCGAATGAAATAGCCACTTCAACATTACATATCAGTTGTCAATAGATATATTCAATTTCTACATAGAACCTTGAATCAATAGCTCCTAATGCATCAGCTACACTTGGTGTGATCTGAATGATACACCCTTTGGTTTTGGCATTGTAGGGCAGTTCACTCAATGATTTGATATGTACTGATCGACGTGTAAGCGGGTTAGTAATTTTAATAAACTTACAGCCTAAGTCATTTTTGAATAAGCCAAGAAGTTTGTTGGAAGCATTTACCTTCATGGATCGATCCCAGAAGGCGACACCTGATGTTTTTATTGAGCTTTTATCTTTTTTTGTTTGCCAAAATATTTGCTGATTCTGTTTATCTTCATCTTGATAGATCAACGGAATTTGATTGTTTTTTTTAATTGGCATCACCTGCATTTCACACCAACCAACATGAAGAACCTGACCTGGAGTCAATTGATCTTTTTTTAGTTTATTGAGTTGTCGAATCGCCTGCATAGTAGTACCAAATGTTTTTACAGCTAGCGAAAGAAGGGTTTGTCCTTTTTTAACTTTATAATATATAGGAACCTGTTCTTTAAGGGTGTCTGCAGGTTGACCAACGAAACGTAACCGATGTTTATATAATGGAATGGTTACATGATCTCCAATCGATAAAAGATCTGAGGATAGTTCATTACTTTTTTTCAAGTATTCGATAGGAATCTTATATTTTTTGTGAAGTGTATATAAGGTTTGCCCCTTTGAAACTATATGATTCATTTGCCATACCTGATTCACTTGATCGATAAAAACTGAATCAGCATGGATTCTATACACATGATGTGGTGTAGCTAATGAAGGAGAGGCGAAGTATCCAAGCATACCCGTCAATAAAAAAAGAAGCATGTAAAAGCATCGAATCATTGGAAATAACTATGTCAGTAATTGTAATAACTAATTTAATGCCAAATATGATCAATTTTAGCATCAATAAAGGAATCAAAATTGAAAAAATTAAAGATAATTTCAGAGATTTGCAGTGGATTATAAACCATATAAACAAATAAAATTAGCGATATGGATGCGAATATGATCGAAACAGAATTTGAATCTCACTTGAGTCACTGGAGAGAGGAAGAAAAACGAGCCATGGAGTTATTGAATCTGGTAGCCCATCTTCGTTTTGATAAAGGGATAGAACTTATTTTATTCCGTCGTAATTTATACGATGCGAGACCCACTGAGGTGATCAATAATCACCGATTTGCGATGAATTATGCAAAGCGCCCCATTGATCTTAAAATTACCTTGACTATTGTTCGTTCACTAGCCACCTTAGATCTTGCTCCCGCCAGAATAGATATAGGAACCTTAGCCATTGGATGGTTGGATGCCATGGAAAAGGGAACAGAACTTTCTACGTTTCTTTCTTCTGAACTATCAGATTTCAAAAAGAATGGGAATACTGAAAAACAAGAAGCTCGTGATGTTGTACTATACGGATTTGGACGTATTGGTCGTTTGGCAGCACGTTTCTTGATCGAGATGATGGGTCGTGGTGATCAATTACGTTTGAAGGCCATTGTTATACGCCCTAAAAATAAAAAGGACCTAATCGAAGATCTTCGTAAGAGAGCATCTCTTTTACGAAAAGATTCTATTCATGGAAAGATACAGGGTATTGTTCATATTGATAAAGAAAATCATCAACTCATTATCAATAGTTGTCGTGTACAAGTGATTTTTGCATCTTCTCCTGAAGAGATTGATTATACTAGTTATGGAATACAAGATGCCCTTGTGATTGATAATACTGGGGCTTGGCGTGATAAAGAAGGCCTAAGTCGGCATCTACGTCCAGGTATTCGTCAAGTGTTATTTACAGCTCCTGGAAAAGGAATCAAAAATATTGTACATGGTATCAACCAGAACACCTTGGATCTTGAAGAGGATCGTATTTTCTGCGCTGCTTCATGTACTACAAACGCCATCGCACCGGTTTTGAAAGTGCTACACGATAATCTTGGAATTCGTACGGGGCATTTAGAAACCATACATGCATACACCAACGCTCAGAATTTATTGGATAATTACAATAAAAAGGAAAGAAGGGGTAGAGCAGCAGCCTTGAATATGGTTATTACATCAACAGGTGCTGCACAAGCAGTTTCAAAGGTCATTCCAGAGCTCAGTGGAAAACTTACAGGTTCGGCCATTCGTGTTCCCACTCCTGATGGGTCTTTAGCTGTCATGACCTTGAACATTGAAAAAGAAACTACATTGGAGGAGTTGAATGCGATCATGCGTTCATCAGCCCTTCATGGTGATCTGGTTGAGCAGATCATGTATTCTACTTCGAATGAGTTTGTCTCATCTGATGTTATTGGTAACTCGGCACCATCTGTATATGATGCTCCAGCAACAATCGTTAGTGAGGATGGTAAAACGATCGTAGTCTATGTCTGGTATGATAATGAATATGGTTATACGCGACAGGTACTTCGTTTAGCAAAATATGCTGCTCAGGTTCGTCGCTACAACTACTATTAATGGTTTAAGCAAGGCATGATCCATATCTGATTTTGTCAAAGATTATTATTTTTTCGTCTATTTTCAGATTATCAACATTGTGTAACTTCTGTAGGAGTTAAACTATGTCATTATATGTATCATGGCTTTTCTAAAGAGAGGTTATATGTCAGCTTTTGTGTATATTGCAGTGTACATCGATATACTATGAAGTTATTTCAATCCTTTTTTATTCTTTGCCTATCTGCTGTTGTCCTACAAGCACAATATGACCACGTTCCTGTTTTTCCACAGGATAGTGGAACTACTTTATATAACAATTTGGTTTTTTCATACAAGCCTAGTTCGTTATATTCATATGCATCTGCTAAAGACTATATGTTTGGTACGGTATATAAGGAGAATGATACGGTTCAATGTGTATATACTGGGTTAAAACGTTATGTACAGCCATTTACGGATCCCTCTGTAACTCTTTTCGATAATGGTAGTTCTGTGAGTATTGACACCGAACATACGTTTCCTCAGAATAAAGGTGCATCAGGTACTGGTAAGTCGGATCTACATCATATGTATCCTACAAAGGCCACATCGAATAATGCCAGAGGAAATCTTCCTTTCGGAAATATTCCGGATAATCAAGTTGATAAATGGTTTTATTTAACACAAGAAATGACAACAACACCGCCTTTATCCGAGCGTCATTTATACAGTCGAATAAATTATAATGTTGCTTTTCAACCTCGTGAGGATCACAAAGGGAATGTAGCTCGAGCCATGTTTTATTTTTATACGATGTATCGTAGTGATGCGGATGCTGCAGATCTTACGTTTTTTGATAATCAACGTGCTACTTTGTGTGATTGGCATTTTGCAGATCCTGTGGATTCGTTAGAATGGATTCGAACATATCGAATTGCCCAGATTCAACAAAATAAAACGAACCCATTTATTCTAGATTGCTCCTTGGCAAGTCGTTTATATTGTTCTGGACAATATTGCTCCACACCGAATGTATCAACCCATTCGATTGAATCATTAGACCCGTCTATGGCGATTTACCCGAATCCATTTTTGGATGCTTTTCAGTTATCTCTTTATGTAGATAAACCAATGGATGTGCGTTCAACAATCATGAATGCTCAAGGTGTGGTATGTTATCAAAGAACCCAATCTGTTTCTGCTGGAGATCAATTATGGACTTTTTCAACAAAAGATCTTACGCAAGGTATCTATTTATTATCGATCCAATCTGTCTCTGAACCGAATCGAATTACCACAAGAACCATCATATGCGAGTAATTCTATTTTTATTCATTGGAGGTGTCGTAGTTTCATGCGCATCAGATAGTACCGATTATTCACCTATGATCGCTCCGATTGATCAGCGTGCTGTTAAAGAAAAAGAAGCCTATTTGGAGTCGATCCGTTTGAAAGATAGTATACGATCAATCTCCGATACCACATTGATTTCTGACTGACAAGCTAAAAAAAATATGGAACTTCACATTGGTTTTTCACCTTGCCCAAATGATACCTATATTTTTGACGCACTGGTACATCAGCGAATTGATACCGAGGGTCTAATCTTTAAGGTTGTTATGGAAGATGTTGAGGCATTGAATAGAATGGCTACTGAGAAAGTACTAGAGATCACTAAATTAAGTTTTCATGCATTTTTTCATGTTGCTGAACAATATCAACTTTTACATGCAGGTGCAGCTCTAGGACATGATTGTGGTCCCTTGTTGATCGCTAAAAGACCTATTTTGCTCAACAAAATACCGGACTGCCGAATAGCTATTCCTGGTCGATTAACCACTGCCCATTTCTTATTACAACTTCGATTTGGTAATCAACTCCAAACGGAGCCAATGCTATTTTCCGATATTGAGAAGTGTGTTCTTAATGATGCATTTGATGCAGGTCTTATTATTCATGAAAACCGATTTACCTACCAAGATCGAGGATTGATTAAATTAATTGACTTAGGAGCTTGGTGGGAGCAAACATATCAACATCCAATTCCACTTGGTGGTATAGTCATACGACGTGATCTACCAGAGGACATAAAACAGAAAGTCAATCGAGTCATTAGAAGAAGTGTAGAATACGCCAATCAATATCCCACTGAATCGGTACCTTTCAGTAGACAATATGCGCAAGAAATGGAAGATGATGTTTTAAAACAGCATATTGAATTATATGTAAATGAATACAGTGTTGATCTAGGTAATAAAGGCAAACAAGCAATCGATCAGATGCATCAATTAGCAGTTCAACAAGGAATTCTAAATGCA
>CAXQBA010000037.1:0-2734 GCA_964221885.1 Luminiphilus sp.
CTTGTTTTAGATCTTTGTCATAGATTGGAAAGGCACATTCGATTCGGTAGAATAAATTTCGTGTCATCCAATCAGCAGAAGATAAGTAGATTTTTTCATCTCCATCATTGTGGAACATATAAACTCGGGTATGTTCTAGGAAGCGATCTATGATCGATATACATTCAATATTCTCACTATACCCTCTAATATTAGGTATTAAAGAACAAATTCCTCTAATATTTAGTCGGACATGAACACCAGCCTGACTAGCCTCATACAAACATTTGATTATTCGACGATCAGACAGACTATTCAACTTAAGCGTAATAACGGCTTTCTTACCTTTTTGCGCATTTTCAATTTCATTTTCGATCATTTTGTAGAGGTTCCGACGCATTCTAAATTGTCCGACAAGCAGATGTTTGGGAGGTCCTTTGGGTCTTCTTTTGAATTCTAAAAATTCAAAGATATGCTTTACCTCGTAGGTCAATCGTTTATCAGCGGTCATAAATCCGAAATCGCTGTATAATTTGGCTGTATCTTCATTGAAATTTCCTGTACCAAGATAGGCGTATTCTTTTTTCCCTTTTTTAATATACATAACCTTGGAGTGAACCTTTAGAGCAGGGAGACTGTAGATCACTTTTGCACCCCATTTCTCTAATTTATCGGCCCAATATAGATTTGCCTCTTCATCAAACCGAGCTTTTACCTCCATAAATACCATGACATTCTTTCCTTCCTGAATGGCACTTCTTAGAGCTGCTATGATCTGTGAATCGTTTGCAACACGGTATTGTGCAATTTTGATATCGGTTACTTCCGGATCGCGTGCAGCTTGTTCTAATAAACGAATTACATAATCATATTTTTGATAAGGAAAATGAAGGAGTTGATCTTTCTGTTCAATAACAGAGAAAATATCCAGTTTTTTGTGAAAGGACTTATGAGATAGTGGTGGCAATGGCTGATAATGAAATTTGGATAGATTCAAAGAGGGGAATTTAAATAGGTCAAAGTTGTTATGATACCTCCCTTCTTCTTGAAGATCTTCTTTTTTAATCTCCATCGTTTCCATAAAAAATTGTAATGCACCATTTGGCATTTTACGATCATAGACAAATCGAGTGCCACGACCGATACTTCGTTTTGCTATACCTTTTTTGATCTTTTCGATCAGATCACCCGAAAATTCATCTTCAATATAAATGTCGGCATCACGAGTCATCTTCATGGAATAGGCTCCTTTCACCTTGTACCCGGGAAAAATCTTTGGTAAACAATATCGAACGACATCATCCAAGTAGATGATCTTTTGTTTCTGATCATTTTGACTTGGAAATGTTATAAATCTATTGAATTTATGAGTGGGAATTCGAATCGCTGCGTAGCGATTATTATTTCCTTTTGTTTGAAGAACCAATCCTAGATAGATCGCATTGCTTGGTAAAAAGGTTTTTATCTTATTCTTAACCAGCATTAAAGGTTGTAATTCTTGAAATAACTTCTCTTCAAAGAATGTATCTAAGTAGACCTTGTTAGCTTCGTTTAGACTTTTAGGGCTAATTAAGGATATACCAATTGCTTTAAGTTGTGGGATGATCTGGTTTTTGTAGATTTCACCAAATTCAATCTGTTGCTTATCAACAATCTCTCTGATCTGTTGTAGAATTTCATCAGGAGCATACTCCATTTTTTGAACAGTCTTTTTACCAAGCTGTATCAAACTTTTGAGAGAGGCAACTCGAACACGGAAGAATTCATCTAGATTTGACGAATAAATACCAAGAAATTTAATTCGTTCAAATAAGGGGACCGAAGGATCTTTAGCTTCCTGCAAAACCCTGTAATTAAAAGACAACCAACTGATGTCTCTGTGTATGTAAGGAATGGTATCTATTGTATGGTTCATAAATTGATTTCCTAATAAGACAAATATAGAATTAAAACACTCTTTTTTTGTCATCAAACATTCAAAAAAGATGTATTAAAGCATCTAAAAATCAGATACATCATGACTTTTATTGAAAAAAAATGAAGGATGATACATCCTTTTTTGTTTTAATGGCATCTATCAATATGAAAGACAGAAGACGTTAATTGAAACAACAGAAAAATATTTGTAGAAATAAACTTAAATGGTGAAAATTAATTTAATTTTGAGAATTCTTATTTGTACACTTTTTACTTGTTATTTATGAATTTTCCTGAAGATTTAAAATACACCAAAGACCACGAATGGATCCGAGTTGAAGGATCGTTTGCTTACATTGGCATTACAGATTTTGCACAAGGCGAACTAGGTGATATTGTCTATGTTGATATCGATTGTGAAGGTGAAACCTTAGATAAAGATGATGTATTCGGTTCTGTAGAGGCTGTTAAGACAGTTTCTGATCTTTACATGCCCGTAGATGGAACTGTTATCGAGATCAATACGCAATTAGAGGATGATGCAGAATTAGTGAATACCGATCCATATGGTGCAGGGTGGATGGTCAAGATAGAAATGTCTGATATGTCACAACTTGATGCATTATTTGATGTGACTACATATCGTCAAAGTATTGAGGAGTAGGAATGTTAAGTGGATTTCCTGGCTTGCTTGGACGCTCTTGATCGTTTACTTATCTGTTTCCTCGTTGCCGACTATTGTTGTACCAACACTCATTGGAATTGATAAGTTAGGACATATGGTATTCTACGGTTTTGAGGCGTTTTTAGGATATCAAGCTTTGAAAGATGAATCGAT
>CAXQBA010000038.1:0-9892 GCA_964221885.1 Luminiphilus sp.
GCATAATCAAATTAAATGCGCATCCATTTCCATTTAATACTCTTTGGCTGTTTTTTACAATTTATGGCCATCTCTCATTCGCAGAACACTTACTTCTACAAAGGGTCGATCGATGGTTCCATATCAATAACCTGTCAATTGGATGTACGTGGTGACCGTTGCCAAGGTAAATTTTACACAGATGCTACCAAAGAGATCAAACAACTTAGTGGAAAAATATCTGGATCATCTATTTGGATCAATGAAAAAAACCAAACTGGGGAACTCACACAAAAGGTTTTTCGTGTTAAGATCAAAAAAAATTGGGATGAATTGGTTGGAAGCTACTATGATAAAACCTACCAAAGTAGCGTACCTTTCAAATTAATTCGAATTCAAGAAACTGAGAATTTGAACAAAGAGATGAATTTTAAAAAATTAATGGCTTTTCAAGACTTTATTAATCAATTCAGTAATAAAGTAAAAATTCCACTTGCGTTATATGCAGACTCTGATCAAAACTCTATTCGATCCATGTATTTAGGTGTTGAATCAGACCTTGATGAATTAGAAAGTACACTGCCATACTATTTAGCTAAACGATTCATCATGGATCAAGTACCTTGGCCCGTAGTAGGTCCATTGGATTATTTAAACGTTGATCGTAAAGACTATCATCAGCAATTTATTTATTACAGACCGATCGGTCGACTCTTTTTCAATGATCGATTTATTAGTATTCTCTTACACTTCAAGTATAAAAATGGATGGGATAACTATGATATCATGTATGCCATAAATTTTGATTTTACAGGCAACTATATTGATAGTAAAGAAATTGCTAAGGGCTTAGATATTCGAACAAAAAATACGGAATTGAAAGAGCGTATCAATTCTTCTATTACTGCTGACTTCACGGTTCGCTTACGTGGTTTCAGACAGATATTTGAACGAACCACGAGTGATCCTCCTAGCTACCGTAAAAATAAACGGAACATATCACAACGTTTCAAACTTATGAAGAACGGAACCTATCGAAAAGAAAATCAATAATCCATGAGATGCCAATTCAAATATATCCTATTCGTTGCTTTTCTGTTGGTTCATCAAGCAGTCATGTCCCAATGGGCCTTGAACAATAAAGATCAGTTGATACATCAATCTGATAATTCATTAGTTAATTATGATTGGGTCGATGCAATATGTTTGATTGACATTGACAGTGCAAGCCTAATTCTCAAAAAATTTGAAAATCTGTCCGTTAAAGACACTTCACAAGTATTGTTGATCCAATACTTTAAAGCTCGATTACTTTTTTTAAAAGGACTCTATAATGAATCGATCAGTGTGGCCACATCTTCGATACGTCAATGGGAATATGACAGCATACATCGGTTAAATAATCTATACAATTTAATGAGCGATGTATTCATTGAAAAAGGATATCCAGATAAAGCCTTTGAGTACAGTTTACGAAATAGTAAAAAGAATGAAAAGGCTGTTATGCTTAAGGAACGTTCTCAAAGTTATATTCAATTGGGAAAAGGTTACATCATTAATGAGGAGTATCAGAAAGGGTTATCCTTTTTAGATAGTGCTTTTCAATATTTTAATCAACGACAACAACAAGCACCCTATCATCTATTTATTTCCCAAGCCAAAGCACGCATTCAGCTAGACGAATTGCAAATGGCACAGGATCGAATTAATAAAGCCTTATTTATTGCAAGGAAAAATCAATGGCCTATTGCTCAGGGTCAAGGCCTCTTATTGCAATCCGAATTAGAGATCCTTCAAGGACAATTTTCCAAAGCATTGGAGAATTTGCAACTAGCTGCTCAATTGTTCGAAAAAGCCCATTATAAAAAAGGGAAGGCTGATGTAAATCTACAACTTTCGCTCTATCATTTTTATAATGCGGATTTTAATAGGGCGATTCAGTTTGCTCAAAAGAGTGTTGAACAATTGGAGGAGTTCGGTGCTATGCATCCTTTGTTAGAAGCACATCGTCAATTGTATATTTATCATGCAGCCATGAATGATTTTAAAAATGCATTGACACATTATCGATTTGCAACTACCATAAAGGATTCCATATTCAGCCTTGATAAGATCCATGAGACCGTTGAAACAGAGATCAAATACAAATCAAAGATCCTCGAGCGTGAAAAAGCTGAATTGGAACGAAAAAATAACAATCAAAAACTGGAACTCCAACTAAAAGAAAAAGAACTGAACATTAAAGATTTGAATCGTTCTCGTCTGATTTTATTTGTAAGCATTTTGGGTGTATTGACCTTATTGATGGTCCTCTTTTACAGTTTCCGAGCTAGAAATCGGGTGTTAACCGAAAAGATACGAGCGAATGATCTCGAACAAAGGGCTTTACGTGCTCAAATGAACCCTCATTTTATGTTCAATTCATTAAACTCCATCCAGAGTCTGATCGCCTCTGGAAAAAATAGTGATGCCAGCATCTATCTAGCTAAGTTTTCTAGATTGATGCGTCAAATATTGAATAATTCAAGGGAAGCATTCATCACATTACAAGCAGAAATTGATTTTTTAAATAATTATGTTGTTTTAGAACAGCGTCGATTTAAAGAATCATTTGATTTTTCAGTTGAAGTGGACCCTTCACTAGATGCTATCTATGTGATGATCCCCCCTATGATCTTACAGCCTTTTATTGAAAATGCGATACTCCATGGATTATTAAGGTTGGAGAAAAAAGGTCAGCTAAAAGTTCAATTTATGGATCATGACAAACAGTTCATTAAATGTATCGTTGATGACAATGGCATTGGTCGAGAAGCTGCTAAAACGTTCAATAATAGTGATGACAGAAAGTCTCTTGGTCTGAAAATCACCGCACAACGTCTTCTCATCCTAAGTCAAAAGATCAAACATAAGTTCGAATTAATTAACATAATTGATAAATTAGACGTAAATAATGTAGCGAGTGGAACTAAAGTAGAGATCTACATACCGAAACGTTACCAGCTTTAACCGTATTTTTATGCTAGATACCGTAATTATTGATGATGAGCAGGATGCTCAGATTACACTGATGAATTTCTTGCAAATGCACTGCAAAGACAAGGTAAATATTGTAGGTACATCACATTCCGTTAAGGATGGTTACCAATTGCTTACATCTCGAAAGGTCGATCTAGTTTTTCTTGATATTAAAATGAATGACGGAACAGGGTTCGATCTTCTAGAACAGTTAGGAGAATTTGACTTCAATCTTATTTTCACTACAGCATATGATGAATATGCACTCAAAGCATTCAAGTACTCTGCCATTGACTATTTGCTTAAGCCGATTGATCCTTTAGAACTCACTGAAGCTGTTGACCGCGTACAGGAAGTATCTACGCAAGACCCACGAAAGATCGATAGCTTGATACAGATGTATAAAAAAGAGCAATTTGATAAGATCGCTATTCCCTCTATGGAGGAATTCCATTTTGTAGGTATACAAGAAATCATTCGTTGTGAGGCTAGTAGTAATTATACGATTATTTTTCTCTCATCAGGACGAAAGATCGTAGCTCCTAAAACGCTAAAAGAATTTGAGGAACTCTTATCAGCAGATGGTTTTTTCCGAGTTCATCAATCCCACCTGATCAACCTCAGACATATCAATCAATTCTACAAATCAAAGAACAAGATTTTATTAAACGATGGATCCGAAGTGGAAGTTTCTCGTCGTAAAAAGACTCTTTTCATGGAGTTAATCAACATGAAAAAGTTGTAAAATTCTCTTTTGCATCTTTTTAGGGATTTGTAAAATGCTTTTTTTTACTTGATTATGATGTAACACTTCGATCATAATTCCCATTAATTTTTGTATATTTGTGAAATATTTTAGAGCCAAACTTCAAATACAACAAGATGAAATTTTATTTATCTCTTTTTATCGGAATTTTATTTGCATTTTCTGTTAATTCCCAGACCAACGATCTCAAATGCAGCATTGACGCTCAAACGGCTGCATTGATTAAGGATCGCTTAATGCACAACAGAGCAAATATTAAATCCTTAGATGTAACATCTGGCAATCGTAATATTACATACATTCCGCTAACTATTCATAATGTATCCAATACAGCTGGAGAGGGACGAACACCTGAGACGGTCATTATGGCTTTTTTGTGTGGACTTAACGCTATTTATGCGGATCAAGATGTTCAATTTTTCATCTACAATCAAATACGAAATGTCGCCAATAATTACATTGATGGGAATGCATTTACTACAAATGCTTCCTTTGCCATGTCATCCCTAAGAGTAAGTGGTACATTGAACTTGTTCATTGGGCGTTCGATCAATAATTTATCCGCTAGTTATTACAGTGGTGCTGGTGATTATGTTTTCTTGCTACAAACCATGTTATCCCCTGCTGCAAAGACAGAGGCTCATGAAATCGGGCACTTCTTCACATTACCTCACACATTCTATGGTTGGGAAGGATTGGATGCTGAAGCTACTTATGGCGGCCAAGCAGTACCTGCTATCATTGGTTCTGGATGGAGTTCATTCCGACCAGAAGCTGTTGCGCGTACAGGTTCACAAGCAAATTGTGCCACAAGAGCCGATGGTTTTTGTGATACACCGGCTGATTATTACTCTAATCGTGAACCATGCCCATACAGCCCATCTGTATTAGATCCATATGGTGCTACACTTACACCTGATGCAACCAACCTGATGTCCTATGCATATGATAATTGTGTAAATAACTTTACTGCAGAACAAAAACAAGCTATTGCTCTTGATATCAATGCAAGATCATGGGGTACCAATACACCGAATAGTACGGTAGATATCACCACTTCACCTACTATTCTATCCCCAGCTGACAATACACCATTAGGCCCTATTACGAATTCAACGGTACGCCTTGATTGGTCTGATGTTACTGGTGCTACATGGTATTACATAGAAGTGGTTGGAACTATTGTACCCGGTATTTGGTTGATCAACACCAATGATGTTATCTACAGAGGTATTTCTTACTCATCTCAAAGTCATTTTGATTTATCTACAGCCAATTTAGTGGCTGGCCAATATTATGGTTGGCGAGTGAAAGCCTTAAATGGTTTATCGACCTGTGCCCCACTTACGAATTGGAGTAAGTTTGAAGCATCTGTAGCTACAGACATCGATCAATTACCGATGGAAAATACACTTCAATGCAAAGTGGTTAATAACCCTGTCCAAACACAATCATTATCATTGAACATTTCAGCTGCTAAAGATATGGTAGCCAGTATCAAGGTATTCGGATTGGATGGACGTGAAGTAACATCTGTAAATTCTTGTGTAATCGCAGAAGGAACGACTGTTATACAGCTTCCACTAGATGGTGTTGCTAATGGCACATACCTAGCTACACTCCACACAGAAAAAGGTGTGATTCGTTCAAAATTTATCGTACAAAGATAGATTAGCATCTAACATCAAGAAATATTCGATGTTTTAGATCGAATTAGCCCAGCTTACAATTGGAACTTAATCGGAACCTAATCTGTTAATATATCATGTTTGAACGATTTAAGAAATGGATAGGTGTACAGCAGGTTAAAGTTAAATTTAACACGCTACCCGTATATCCATCTAATGTTGAAACATTAAATGGCGAACTCGTTCTATATGCCCAGGATAAGCAACTCATAGAATGGTATACACTAACATTTACAGAGGTTTACACAAGAGGAAGGGGTGAAAATAAGCGTATTGATGAATATATACTGGGACAACAAACCGTTGAACTTTCTTTACCAGTTGTATCGATGCAGCCTGAGCGGATCCTGTTCAAACTTCCCTTCTCTTTCAATATGTCCAAAATGGATCACCTAGGTTCCAAAAATATTGTTTCAAAAAAAATTGCCCAGGTTGCAAAACGATTGAAAGGTGTTCATTCAGATTATCATTTACTTGTAGAAGTAGGTGTTAAAGATCAAAAATCTCCAACAAAATCACGAATAAAAATTGCCTTTGATAGATAGTATGTTGAATTTTTTCATAGATTTGCACGCATCATAGGTTTACATATATCTGTATGTAATTAAAAGGGAAATTGATGAAATTTCAATGCTGTCCCGCAACTGTAAGTACTCTTTTGAGTCAAAGCCAGATACCTGCCTGTATAATATATATGTAAACTTTCGTGGATTGAAGTGCGCATTTTTTTCCTCATCATAGTATGAGGTTGATTGCGTTTGTCTTTCCCTAAAAATTAATTTAATGCGTAATCAACATTCATTATCTGTTCTCTTTTTTATTTTTATTTATCAATTTACTCTCGCTCAAGTTGAACCGACCCTTTACCATGTGAATGGTGGGATTTTTGGAAGTACTAACTATGCAAATGTCTGTGCTACAGACCTTTCATCAGGCACACAGATTTGTTTTGATACCATCGGTGTCAATTCAGTCCAAGATATTCTGATTGACGGCGACATCATGTATGTAGCTGCTCAAGACAGTATTATAGCTTATTCATTAGCAACCCAAACTCGAATAGCTGAAGTAGCTTTCAATGCACCCAGCACCAAATCGTTAGCTATAAGTGATTCGTATCTGCTAGTTGGTAATTGGTATGAGCCATGGGGACATATTGGTCCATACACCAATCATCTACGTGTTTTCAATAAAAATGACCTAAGCTATATAGATAGTATACCTACTATCTCACATCCAGCAACTGACATATTCATACATGAAAACGTTGCCTATATAGCACAAAACAACACTAAAAGTTCGGGATGGGGAGATACACTTGGTTTTGTGAGTGTTTTAGACCTTAATCTTATGCAATGGATTAGAAATGATACCTTATCACAACAAGGTGCTGATATTGGACGCTTCTATTATCACGATAGTACACTTTATGCCTTTAACGCTGAGAGTCAAACAATTTCAAGTTTACACCTATACACAGGTGATAAAGAAACTATACCTAGTGTCACGTCTATATATCCAAAAAGCTATGGTCCCACGATTTTTGAGAAAAACAACCTAGGACAAGTATATATACCATGTAGTACTGGAATAGGTCTATATGATGTAATAAATAATAATCTTATTGATTCTCAAGTTGTGAGTCTAACAGGAGCCTATGCCTTCACCTATGATAGCAATTTAGAACGATTTGCGGTAACTATGATCGATTATCTGGATCAATCCAATAACAGAGGTGTTGTCTATGACAACCAAGGTGATAGTATTGATGTATTTCCAGTCGGATTCTCTCCTGAATTGGTTGCGTATCACTATCCAAATAACACAAGTATTCAAGGTATAACAGAAAGTAACATATCTATGTATCCTAACCCTGCCAGTGATCATTGTTGGATCGATCTTAAAACAGATCAAAATACAACCATTCAAATTTATCATTTAAACGGTCGTCTGGTTCACTCAATGAGAACATCAGCAACAAATATTTCATTACCTGTTGCTAAACTTGAGAATGGAATCTATTGGGTAAAAGTGAAAAACATACATGGCACTCATTCTATCCCATTATATATTCAAAGGTAGAATATTCATTAAAAGCTCTTATTAAAAAACAAATTCACGATCACATTGTCATATAGTGAAATATAGTTCACTTTGAAGGATGTTATTATACAGGGTAATTATGGTAATGCAGTGTATTGGGCTGAATATATTCCTAGTTCCGATGCCATGACCTTGTTTCAAACTCTTGTTAACGAATTACATTGGCAATCCAGAGATATTCAAATGTTTGGGAAAACCTTTAAACAACCCCGCTTAATAGCTTGGATGGCTGACAAAGGGGTACATTATACCTACTCAAAAACCACGTTTACTGCAAGTCCTTGGCATAAAGAAGTGCGTGAATTGAAAGATCAGATTGAACATAAAACAGGATATAAATTCAATGCGGTCTTGATTAATTATTATAGGGATGGAAATGATAGCATGGGCTGGCACCGAGATAATGAAAAAGAAATTGATAAAGACTCACATATAGCATCCTTGAGTTTAGGTGCCGAACGGTTTTTCCATTTCAGAAATTTTACTGAACGATCGAATAAACATAAGATCCTATTAAGGAATGGAAGCTTACTCGTTATGGATCGATTGCTACAAGACCACTGGGACCATCAACTTCCAAAAACCAAAAGTGTACTGAATGGGCGAATCAACTTAACATTTCGTCTTATAAAAAATATTTCCAAAAAAAATGAGCTACTATTTTAGTAGCTCATTTTTTTATAATGCTAAAATTCTAATCATTCTATCGAATCAACATAAACTCACCGCGTATCTCAATTGGATCCGCATTATCTGGAGCATATTCGAAGATATAGAGATATACATCCATCGGTTGAGGAACACCTTGTATTGTACCATCCCATTGTGGGTTTGACGGATCGTCATACACCACCATACCCCATCTGTTCATGATGATAAATTTGAACACCTTAGCATAATTCGTTAAACCAGCTGGTCTGAAGAAATCGTTGATTCCGTCACCATTTGGTGTAAAAGCTGTTGGCATACCCAAGTAAGATTGAACATCAACCAGGACAGAGTCTATAGCTGAACAAGGACCTGCTGTTGCTGTAAAGTACAACCAAGTTACACCGGACTCATCTGCTGTTACGCTTGTTAATGAATCTACGGTTGATGCCAAAGTAAGTAAACCCGCATTCTGCTCCGTCCAAGTAAATGTTGGGTTCGCAAAATTAGTCGTTACTCCCCCACTTATATCAAATACTTCAGTCAACTGAACTACAGCTGATGATGAACCATAGGTGCTAGCCCATGGATCAACTTGTAAAATAATATCAACTACCGTTATGGACTGAGAAACGGTACAACCTGCTCCAACAGAGGCAACAACCGTGTAAGTACCTGCAGCTAATCCGCTGATACTGTCACTTGTTGACGTGAATCCATTAGGACCCGTCCATTGATACGTTACCGGACCACTGTTATTTGTAGCTGAAATGTAAGCGTAAGAACTAAGATCTCCATTACAGATGATATCATCTTTATCCGTAATATTGATTTGTAATGACTCAGAGGACAACGAAACTGTTGCTGTCGCCGTACATGCTTGATAGGTTGCCGTTACAGTGTAGGTACCAGCACCTAATGATTGTGCTACGGCATCTGTTGCACCATTGCTCCAAGCATAAGAGAAAGGACCTGGCGCACCACTGACGGTAACTGTTGCATCACCATTACTCAAATTACAGTTTGGATTATTAAACACATTAATAGCCGCTGAAATCGTATCTTGTACTAAGGTGACCGTTTGTATATCAACACAATTTGCAGCATCTGTCAATGTAACTGTATAGGTACCTGCTGAAAGATTCGTGGCTATTTGAGTTGTATCCCCACTACTCCAATTGAATGTGACATTTCCATTTGAACCTGTAAAAATAACTTCTGCCTGTCCATCTGTACCACCACATGATGGATTGGTCGTATTGAATCCTGATGAAGTAACACCACCCAAATTAACTAGAGTAACAGTCGTAGAATCTGAACATCCATTCGACTGACCAGTTATAGTTACTGAGTATACAACAACACCCAGACATTTTGCTACTTCCGTTGTTTGAACATCAGACAATAGATAGTTATAACCTACCGAATCGCCTGTACCTTGAACAGATATCTCGCCATCCAACAAATTACATCCAGGATTTACTTGTGTAACATTTGAAATTGCCAAACTTGGTTGTCCAGAAACTACCGCTGATGAGGTAGCAGTACAACCATTCAGATCCGTAACAGTCACATCATAGGTGCCAGGAGGTAAATTAGAGGCTGTTGGTGTTGTTGAGCCAGAACCAGTCCAACTATAATTATACAAATTCGCATCACCAAACATATTCAAGATCGGAAGAGCGTCGTG
>CAXQBA010000039.1:0-2040 GCA_964221885.1 Luminiphilus sp.
AGTTAAAGGATTTGCTGAGATATCTCGAATTTGAAAATGTAAATTTAGATCGGCTGAGGTACTATCTACTTTTTTTTGTTCTACAAAAACATCCGTTACTTCCATGCCCTTGTGTTGGATTAATTCAACAGGTTTCCATAAACCAACGCTAACTAAACGTGGTCCCCAATCCCATCCGAATTGATACGGAGCTTTTCTTGAATATGGGCTAATGGGTACCTCACCTGAATCATTTTCAGCTGGAAGATGATATTCAGCATTATTGAATTGTGCTCGATGTTTTGATATGGGTGATTCAAAAATAAGTTTGATCTCATTTTGGCCGATCTTAATAAAAGGTTTTATTTGGAAGGACCATTCTTTAAACATGTTATTAGATGATCCAATTTTGATATCATTTACGTATATATCAGCATAGGTATCTATTCCTTGAAACTTTAATTCGAGAGATTGAGATTCAATTTCACTTTTATCTAGTTGTATCAGCGTTTTATAAACCCAGTTTTTTTTCTCTAACTCTTTATAAGCTCTTTCATTGGTACCCCACATTGGATCAGGTGTCTTACCCAAGAGATACAGATCGTTAAAAAGACTCCCTGGAACCCTTGCAGGAAACCAGGTGTCTTTATATTCCTCTTTGAATGTCCAATTATTTAATAAAGTGCTTATTTGTGAGATGGATATTTCAATGCATAGGAATGAAATGATACATATAAAAAATATTTTTAGATATACGCTCATTTTAGAATAGATTTAATGGTTTGAATCTTTTGATGATCTACATCCATTCGATGAGCAAATTCACTGGATAATGGAAATTCAGGTAAATTTTTTAGATAGATCTGAGCACTGAAATGTACAGCATCTACACCTGTTGATTGAACAATTTGAAGACAATTATTTGCGTTGATTCCCGAACCGGCCATAATTTTAATATGACCAGATGACTCAACTAGTTGTTTTAGTTGTTTTGTGCCATCAATTGCCTTAATGGTACCTCCTGAACTTAAAATGCGTTGAATAGGGTATGATTGAAGTACTTTGATTGCTTGAATTGGCTTATATATAGTATCAAAAGCTCTATGAAATGTAATATTTAGTCCATCAGCCTCACGACACAGTATGTCAAGTTGTTTTTCATGAACCTGTCGATTTTGATCTAATACGCCAATCACAACACCATCAATACCAGTATCTTTACAGACTTTAATATCTTGGATCATTAATTCTAATTCATTCTGTGAATAAATAAAATCACCGATTCTTGGACGAATAAGTACATAAATAGACGAATTCGTTTGTGCCCTACTTATTTGTATGGATCCATAGCTTGGGGTTGTTCCACCTGAAACTAATTGATTACATAGCTCAATGCGATCAGCTCCTGCTTGGATCACTTGATCTACGTGATAGGGGTCATCTATACATACCTCAATTTCCATATCGTTACGTTATTTTATGATCAGTTCATCTATGAATAACCATGTCTTACTTCCAGCTGCATCATGCCAAGAGGGACATTCTCCTTGGTTGAAAGCGTGTATCTTTATATACCTTGCTGTTGTTTCATAGGTTAGGTTTGATTGGAACCGTTCGATGGATATCTCGTCTGTTTCTAAAGATAAGTTTGATGAAATGGGTTCAAGAGGTTTGAAATGTTTACCATCAACCGAAATACTATAAATTACCTTGGATGGTATAAATATCCAAGAATCTTGTTTATGTAGAAAATGAGATTGCAGACTATGAATGGTTTGTGGTTCACCAAGATCTATGACCGCTGAAATGTCATCACCTTGTACTCCTTGCCAATGTCCGTCACGATAATCAGTAGACCCAAGATTACCATCTATTATAGCATTATTCCCACTTGATGGATAAAAGGGCGAGTATGTAAAATCTAGTTGAATGGATCGTCCTAGTCCTTGGTGTACACTATATTTTTTAATGATTGGCGATCCATATGTTCGATTTTTTCTGTAAGCTTGAAATTGTAAAGTCTGATCTTCATTAATGTTTAGTGGAACGATATATTGTTTT
>CAXQBA010000040.1:0-4738 GCA_964221885.1 Luminiphilus sp.
GTTCTATTCGCGCCCTTGTTTGAGCTAGAGTGGGTTCCTGAATATACCCCCTTTCGTCTATCAGATCACTGACCTGTTTGCGCCACTTTTTATAGTATTGCGTGTGATAAGTCTTCTCAAAGGGATGGGTACGATAGTAGGTCTTGTACAATTGATCCACTTCATACACATTAGGGTCTTGACCATACATTTTTTTTGCCCAAGTAGGCAGCGTAGCAATCTCTGTAGATGACGGTTTAAAACGGTCTTGTGCTTCAAGAATGATTTGATTGTACATCAAAAATACGCAAAACAATAAATAAGATAATCGCATTGAAAATTATTTTGAATCCAGTGTGTTCGTACCGATAAGATAATGAATTCCTGGTGGATATATAAATATTCTTGTATACACTAACAACTTGATACATCTATTTTAATATCGATCAACGAAGACCGTTCATGTCATACTGAGACAAGAACTGCCAGATCAATTCACTAGTAGATGCTCCGTTATACGACATATCAAACCATACGTGATCACCCCCATTCACTTTATACAATACAACCCCAACATTTCCGGTTCCTCCACCATAAAAGAATCGTTCAATGGTAAGTCCATTAGAAGATACTGGTTGACCTGTTAACGATGTGCTAGTCATATTTTGAGTTCTCCAATAACCTATCGCTGCATCAACAGATGGATATTCCCCCGTACCATTGTAAGCAACAACCCCGTCACCGGTACCATGAAGATGAATAATAGCTGTTGGATGTGTTGGACTACACGACAACGAATCATCCAACATAGCACCTGAAACCGAACCTACACCCGCAATTCGATGTGACTTCTGACAAGCTAAGGCATAGCTAAAAAACGAACCGTTCGAGTAGCCACAGACATAGACACGTTGTTCATCTATTGTATAGTGAGCTATGATCTCATCAAGCATCCAATCAAAAAAACCAAGATCATCAATACTACTTTTATTACCTGGGCCAATTTCAGCTGTATTCCAATGAGGTGATCCATCCAATAAAGCACCTTGTGGATACACTAAAATAAAACCTGCTGTATCTGCGATTGAGCGCATATCTGCTTCTAACATATGATCGCTGGCCTGACCTCCAAAACCGTGAAAATTAAATACAATGGGTGCGCCAATAGAGGGCGAATATGTATTCGGAACATATAAAATATACGTGCGTTCAATATCATTATGGCAGGTTGTCAATGTAAACTGACCGGTTTCATTGGATTGGATGTTCGCTGTGTTTGATGTCTGCGTGGTGCAGGGCTCATCACCTGATTTACAAGCATTGAATAATATCAATGCAACACAAACTAAGGCTGCTTTTTTCATAAATAACTACTTTTAAATGTAGATTTAAAATGAGATGAATCAACAATAATTGTCTTGCCATACGAATAACTTATTCAATTTAACACTTTTAATATATAAAACCATTAAATCAACTGTTTGCCATTACCCATTTGTCAACTTTTGACATTAGAAATGTGTTATCTAAAAAAAAATCCATGAAAATTCTGCTTACTGGCGCCACTGGATACATTGGAAAACGATTACTCCCTGTCCTAGTAGATCAAGGTCATGAGGTAATCTGTTGTGTCCGTGATGTGGATCGATTCAATCCTAGACCATCAGTCAGAGAGCGTATTCAAATTATTGAAATTGACTTTTTGAACCCTGACAGTCTTATTGCAATTCCGACAGATATTGATGGTGCATACTATCTGATTCACTCCATGACATCCAATGGTGATTATGAAATCATGGAACGAAATGCTGCCATTCATTTTCGCGAAGCAATGGCCAAAACTACCGTACAACATGTCATTTACTTAGGTGGTATTATCAATGAAGATCAATTATCCAAACATCTAACATCTAGAAAAAACGTGGAGATCGAGCTATCCAAGGGTGGCTATGCGTTCACTGCTTTAAGAGCTGGAATTATTATTGGTTCGGGTAGCGCCTCATTCGAAATTATTCGCGACCTGGTTGAAAAGCTACCTGTCATGGTAGCACCTAAATGGCTGAAGACAAAATGCCAACCCATTGGCATTACCGATGTTTTACAATTTTTGATAAAAGGAATATTTAATCCAAAAGTATATAATCAGAGTTTTGATATTGGAGGACAGGACATCTTAACCTACAAAGATATGCTGCTTCAATTTGCCAAAGAAAGGCAACTTAAACGTCAGATTATGATCGTTCCAGTAATGACACCGCGCTTGTCGTCGTATTGGCTGTACTTTGTCACCTCCGTTTCCTACCATTTAGCTCGATCCCTGGTCGATAGCATGAAAGTAGAAGTCATCTGTCAAAATGCTCAGATAAATGAGCTATTAGATATTGAACCGATATCTTACCGGGAAGCATTGAATAAAGCTTTTTTAAAAATTGAAAAAAACGAGATCGTATCAAGTTGGAAGGATTCATTCTCGAGTAGTGGTTTCACGATGGATCTATCTGATTTTATAAAAGCACCCAGCTTTGGGTGTTTCGTCGACAAACGAGAACAAAAGATCGAGGACATGGACCAATGTATTCAAAAGATTTGGAGTATCGGAGGTCAAAATGGATGGTATTATGGTAATTGGTTGTGGCAGATCCGTGGCTATATGGATAAATTAGTCGGTGGTGTGGGACTTAGAAGAGGCCGAACGAACCTAGATCATATTGATGCAGGAGACACCCTTGACTTTTGGCGAGTACTATACGCAAACAAAGAATCGGGCCGATTATTATTATATGCTGAAATGAAATTACCCGGTGAAGCCTGGCTTGAATTCAAAGTGGTTGATGATACATTAGTGCAAACTGCCACATTCAGACCCTTAGGTTTAATGGGACGTATGTACTGGTACTCCGTACTACCCTTTCATGGGTTTATTTTTTCTGGAATGCTCAATGCATTGACCCAACGAAACTAAATAGGGTCTATTACTTGGATATCCTTTTGCATATCTAGTAACGGAAGGATCTTTTTTGAGATCTCTTTAGCCATTTTCTGAGCCAGATGTCCTTTTACAAAATGTTTATGTACTACTAGACCAACGGTTCTAGCTGGAACCTGACCACGGAATTTTTTAATCTTCCCCCGCTCTTTATTTGGAAGATCCAATGTTGCCAGATATGGAAGTAAGGTCATTCCTTCATTTATCCGTACCATTCGGATCAAACTATCGATCGTACCAGCCTTGTAGTCGTATCGATCGACTCCGCTTACAGATTTACTGATATCACAAATATATTTCACCTGTGTTTGCATACAATGTCCATCCTCTAATAACCAGAATTTGTCATCGTTAATGTCCGCAGGTTCAATCGTTTCATTCAATCCCTCTTTGGTGCAATCATACATCACAAAAGATTCGTTATAAATAGGCATCTCCACTAACATTTCATGCCGTAGCGGTAACGCAAGAATACCTACATCTAACTGTCGATCAAGTAACATGTCCATGATAACATGTGTTCTTATTTCGCGGATCACACATTGTATATCTGGAAATTGCTGAGTGAAATCATTGATAAATTCTGGTATCAAGTAGGGTGAAATAGTAGGAATCACTCCGATCGTCAACTCTCCTTTCAGTTCGCCTTTCAACGATTTGACCAGTTCAGTCAATTGATCGAATTCCGAGGAAATGTGGGTGAGTTTCTCAATAATTACAGCACCTTCTTTAGTGATCGATATGGGTTTTGTCTTACGATCAAAAATGGAAAAACCTATTTCATCTTCAAACTTAGCCACCATAGTGCTCAGTGTTGACTGAGTAACCGAACATTTTTCGGCTGCTTGTCCAAAACTATGTAATTCTGCAACAGCCAAGATATATTCTATTTGCTTTACATTCATCTATGAAATCAATATTACAATCGAAATTATCGTTTTTATCAATGAAAGATATTGCTTAATTTCGGTGATCTAAAATAAAACTTATAAAAACATAAATAATTATGAAGGAATTTAAAGACACAAATGGCGCCATGAAATGTCCATTTTCAAGTGGACAGATCAACACAGCTGCTGGACGTGGTACTACAAATGAGGATTGGTGGCCAAACATGCTGAATCTTGGTCTTCTTCGCCAACACTCTACCCTATCAAATCCTATGGATGATAGTTTTGATTATGCAGAAGCTTTTAAATCACTGGATTTGGATGCATTAAAACAAGACCTATATGATCTAATGACCGATTCACAAGAATGGTGGCCTGCAGATTATGGTCATTACGGACCTTTCTTTATCCGTATGGCATGGCATAGTGCAGGTACCTATCGTATTTCAGATGGTCGTGGAGGTGCAGGTACAGGAACCCATCGTTTCGCTCCTTTGAATAGCTGGCCAGATAATACAAACCTTGATAAAGCTCGTATGCTCTTATGGCCCATCAAACAAAAGTACGGTAATAAGATCTCTTGGGCTGATCTAATGGTACTTACTGGAAACTGTGCTCTTGAATCCATGGGATTCAAAACATTTGGTTTCGCTGGTGGTAGAGCAGATGTCTACGAATCTGAAAAAGATATTTACTGGGGTACGGAAGAAGAGTGGCTTGATGACAAACGATACAAAGGAGATAGAGTCCTAGAAAATCCATTAGGTGCTGTTCAAATGGGATTGATTTATGTAAATCCGCAAGGCCCTAACGGAAATCCTGATCCAGTTGCATCTGGACGAGACATTCGTGAGACGTTTGGTCGTATGGCCATGAATGATGA
>CAXQBA010000041.1:0-3175 GCA_964221885.1 Luminiphilus sp.
GGCATAGATCCTGGTGCATACCCTGCGATCACTGGTTCGGTGGTTCCAGCAGGACCAGCACAGATATGACTGGACGTGTCTGTATTATATGAACCGGTCGGATCATAATGAACCAAAACATGATGAACAATAGATGGATCACCTGGTAAAACCTCAATGGCTTGTATCGTTCGATTGGTAGCAAGTCCAGTTGGAATCACAAAACAAACATAGTCATCATTACTCGAAGTAGCTTTTGATTGATATACAGGTGCTTTGATCTGCAGATCAGGAGCCCCCAAAACAGATCCTATATTGTAAACAGGTGCAGCAGGTGTATTCGCTGGATTCCCCTCTGGTGCTCCACCGTTCACCCAATCATTGATGGCTTGAATCTCAGAAGCACTCAAAGAAAGATCATGTGCAAACTCTGAATAGGTATTATCAGGTGGCCAAGGCGGCATATTACCATTATTTACATTCAGCTGTATCATACCACTATATGCATTTGCCTCCGTATACGTCATTAATGAAAATGGGGCAATACCACCATTATGATGGCAAGAGGTACATTTATCGAATAATATAGCTGCTACGTTATCGGCATAAGTTACCTGAGATTGAGCTGCAAAGCCCACAAAAATAGTAACGAGTAATAGAACGTTTCTCATAAATATGTTTGTTTGTTATGATTTAAATATACAAAAAGTCAGCTTTTTATGATATGAACTATGGTGTTTAATACCGTTCAGGTTCAATAAATTGTTGATAATAATCGTTATATTGTTCCATCATTAGCAACTCACTTTAGACTTCTTTCGACCAAAAACGTTTAATATGTTCAAATTCCCATATATAATTTTTCTTGCTTTACTCTTTGTTTTGACGTTCAATAGTTGTCAAACAGGACCACAGTGTCCTGCATATAACGGCCTTACATACAATGATCAGTACAACCCCAATCTTACTGAAAAGAAATATGCGAGTAACAAGGCTAAGGTTGAAGCTAAAAAGAAAGCGGAACTAAATCCAAAGAAAACGAAACGCGGAAGATCCTCACTTTTCCCAAAAAGTTTTGGAGTTCGTTCCAGATAATCAGAAAACGTACCACATAATCAAACAAACACGAAAAGTCCGTTTTTTTTTATCACTTTTTCGGCCATCTTATCATAGTCGCCGTTAATGCTATCAAAAAACAAAACGTTCTTTACTTATTTTTTCCGAAATTATCATCATGAATATCACTGATAAGGAAATCGAATCATATGCCGTTGAACACAGCAATTCATTTATCGATACATTACTTATCGAATTAGAAAATGAAACCAATGAGTCGATTCCAATGCCTCAGATGTTATCAGGTGCCATGCAAGGACAATTACTCAATTTGATCAGTAAAATGATCAAACCAACATTTATCCTTGAGATTGGAACATATACAGGTTATTCTGCAATATGCTTAGCCCAGGGTTTACAATCAGATGGACAATTACACACCATCGATTCGAATGAAGCTTTACATGAAATAGCTAATCGGTATATCACTAAAGCTGATTTAATTCGAAACGTTACCCAACATCTTGGTAAAGCGGCAGATATCATCCCCGAACTGGATTATCCATGGGATATCGTCTTCATTGATGCAGACAAACGAAACTACGATTTGTATTATGATATGGTATTTGATAAACTACCTATTGGAAGTGTGATTATTGCTGATAATGTATTATGGAAAGGAAAAGTAATCGAAAAAGAAACAAACGATAAGCGAGCCATTGCGCTCGATGCATTTAATAAAAAAGTAAAAGCGGATCATCGCGTCGAAAATTTAGTATTACCCATACGTGACGGTTTGCATATTGTAAAAAAAATTAAAAACGAATAACCTTTAAACTGCCCATAGAATCTGACCCTTTTGAATGAAAACTACCAAGCTAACCTAATCTAACCCTTACGCCCATAGTTCCCATCAAACATCGAATCTAATACGCAGTTTTAGTGAATCCCGCAGGTTACCCGCCTGTACCCTCCATATTTAATATGGACCATGAATTATAAAACGATAAAACTAAATCAGGATGACATTAAAACCTTTTGTAACGCTCATAGCGAAGCTGCTCCTTATATGCAGTATTCAAGTGGGTACCAGCGCACAGATCACATCAAGTGATTTAACTTCTTTCCCTCCTCACGTTGAGAAATACATCAGTGATTATCACAGTATTGCCATCGAAGAAATGCACCGTTCTGGTGTCCCAGCTAGTATCATTCTGGGACAAGGTATGCTCGAATCTTTTTATGGTAAAAGTCGGTTGACACGATTTGCTAAGAATCACTTTGGTATCAAATGTCATGAAAACTGGACTGGTGAAACATTCTATCATGAAAGCAACGAGTTTGTCAATGGTAAAATGATCGTTATCTCCTCTTGTTTTAGAAAATATGATAATGCAAAGCATTCTTTTGAAGATCATACTGACTATTTAATGAACCGCAATATCTACACATCATTATTTGAAAGTAAGAACACAACTTATCTATACTGGGCCAAGGGTCTTCAAGATAAAGGCTATGCAACTGACCCAAATTATTCGAAAAAGTTGATCGATATGATCGAAAAATATAACCTTCATCTATATGATAATTATCAGTTAAATGAAGTATTAGTTCAACAAAACAAACCACTAAATATCATTGATAACAAAATAAATAACCTAGAAGATAAGTTATTATATGCACAACAGACAAAAGTAAAATTAGAAACGATCTATCAGCGTCACGTACAAAACAATGATGACAAGCATTTAAGTGACTTGAAAGCTGGTTTGGAAATGTTACAATTATCTATCGAACGTCTTCAATCTGATATTGAATCAGTACGTAGCCAGGTTCGCCACATACAACAAGTAGATATGTTGATCGTAGATGGGCGTAGAGCTACAAAGACCAAAGACGGCTTTAATCTCGTTGAGATCGCTAAGGTTATGGATATCAAGATCGAAGATTTGTTGGCCATCAACCAACTCGAAGAAGAAATATTCTTACCAAATGATTATTTAATTTATTTGGAAAAAGAAGAAGAATCATTTTTTAAACACGACAAAAACAATGTTATAAATCATTTTTTCAAAGAATAAGAACCAATCAAAATACCTATTAAAAAAGAGATAAACTCATCAATAAACCAAGATTTTGC
>CAXQBA010000042.1:0-7009 GCA_964221885.1 Luminiphilus sp.
AGTCTATCTTTTAATCAGTATGACATATGCTGAATTGCAGTCTCAGATCAACACCTTTCCCTATTTGGAGGACTTTGAGAACAACAGTAATTGTCAAACCTCTTGTAACGCACCTTGTAATTTTTCGGGTGGATGGGTAAATGATACTACAGAGGGAGGAAATTGGATCACTTTCTCAGCTAACACACCATCTTCTAGCACAGGACCAAGTTATGACCATACACTTGGTAATGCATTAGGAAAGTATGTCTTCTTTGAGACGAGTTCGCCTTGCTACTCGAATGTAACGGCTAATCTTATCTCACCCACCTTTGATTTTTCAAGCGTTCCTGCTCCTCAAATTTCTTTTTGGTACCATATGTATGGTGCCTCACAAGGTTCGCTCTATTTAGATGCATCAATAAATGGTGGGGTTACTTGGGTAAATCTGTGGTCAATTAGTGGTCAACAACAATTGAATGCTGCTGATCCCTACGCACAAGCTTTTGTGAGTGCGAATGGATTAGGTGGGTTCAATGCCGTGATATTTCGTATTAGAGGTACTTCACTAACCAGTTTTACAAGTGACATGGCCATTGATGATTTCATGGTGGATAGATTACCCAACATAACAGGTTATGTACATCTTGATTTCAACCAGAACTGCTTTCCTGACATCAATGATATTGGTGTAGAAAATATACCTTTGATCATCCAACCAGGTAATATTGTTTGTGTAACCAATTCGCAGGGAAGATATTCAGTAGACTCCTTGCCGGTAGGCACATACACGGTTATGATTGATACAACCAATTCCATTTGGTCACAAACCTGCCCCGTCTCACAATCTTTCACAGTTTTTGATCCTGACACGATTACTCGTGCACCAGACTTTGGTTTGATCGCAGCTAATCCTTGCAATCAACCGAATGTTAGTATTGTTATGCCTCAAATGCGAAGAGGATTCAATAGTACTGTTTACGTACAAGCCTGCAATGATAATTTGGCAACTAATACGATGGACTCTGCCTATTGCATAATTGAACTCCCTGCTGGTTTATCTTTAACCTATGCCTCCTTACCCTATACGGATCTAGGTAATAATCAATATTACTTTTACCTAGACACGCTATATCCGGGCGAATGCGTCAATTTTACTCTGCAGGCTCTAGTTAGTCTGTCCAATAATGTAGGATCTACATTGTGCTTGGAAGCCAAGCTATATCCTCAAGACTCCTGTGTCTTTGATACGACGTATAATCCATACTCATCAAGTCCTGCTGGTTCAGTCAGTCCATGCACAACATCTTGGGATAACTCCAGTTTGATGGTGGAAGGTTATTGTGTTGGGGACTCTGTACGATTTGTGATTTACAATACCGGTGATCCCATTCTGGGAGACATGACCTGTTTTGCACCCGTTCGAGTGTATGTGGATGGACAATTTATACTGCTTGACTCTATTCAATTAGCTGGTGGAGATTCCATCGTCTTTATGTTCGAAGGTAATGGCAGTACTTGGATCTTACAGGCTGATCAACACCCCTTACATCCCGGCAACTCGAATCCGAATGCCCATGTGGAAAACTGTGGTACTGGTACAGGTAATGGCAACGGAGTGGTCATCCAATTCCCTAATGATGATGCCGATCCAGTGATCGATATCTATTGTGGTCAGGTTACGGCCCCCTTGGATCCAAATGACAAAACCGGTTTCCCCGGTGGTCTAACATCCATGAACTATATCGAACAAAATCAACGTTTGGAGTATTTGATCCGTTTTCAGAATGTGGGAACAGATACCGCTGTCAATGTTGTTGTTAGAGATACGCTTTCTACTGATTTAAACATCTTTACGGTAGTCCCTGAGGTAGCCAGTCACGATTATACATTTCGCATGTATGGCCAACGCATCCTCGAATGGACTTTTACGAATATAATGCTTCCCGATTCCAATGTGAACGAGGCGGCATCCAATGGCTTTGTGAAGTTCAGAGTAGATCAAGTACCTAACCTTCCTTTCGGAACGGTGATCGAAAACTCGGCAGCAATCTACTTTGATTTCGAAGCGCCCGTTATTACAAATACGTATTTTCATACCATACATGATTTTAGTCTGATCATGAGTGTGGCGGCTATTTACGGTGAAACATCTTTTGATGCAAGCTTATATCCAAATCCGACTACATCATTTGCGACTTTATCTTTGAATGGACTACCCCATTATGAGGAAATGAATATTCAAGTTTATGACATGGCTGGCCGACAGGCAATTCCATCTATCAATGCTTCATCACAGCAGATACCGATCGATGTTTCTTCACTATCAAAAGGTATGTATCTGATTCAAGTTCAGCAACAGGGATATCCATTAGGTATCTTGAAATTAGTCGTCAAGTAGTTTGAAAATTGGAATTGCAGAAGATTATAGCAACAGAAAGACATCCCCATTGCCCTACACACAACCAAACGAGTCTATCTAGCATCTATCTAGATAGATTCGTTTCACAAAAAAAGATGTGCTATGACCTTTCTTCAAAGTTTGATCTATAGTTTATTATTGTTCTCCTCATCGGCTGATGAGCGCCAAATGCTCGGCACCTGGTCCTTTGTAGAAAAAAAGGATCAGATCGCCCATTACGAGAAACTGGATACGCCACACACTATGGCTACTCGAGGTAATATGCATATGTACACCTTCGAAAAAGGGGGCAAAGTAACGATTTATCAGGTTTATATTAGTGGTTATTGTGGAACACCGCCCCACTCCTTTCGTGCAATACCTGGTACTTGGCGTAAAAAGGGCGACCAACTACAAATTGAGTATACACCGGTGCCGATGCTTAGTGATGTTGGTGACATTCAACCACGAGTTCGATCTGATCATAAAATTGCTAAAACTCAAAACATCCGTCTATTTTATACCATCAGATCCTTAGATCATGGTCTGATGAAACTTGAAAGGGTTTTACCGATACGCTAACCAAATAAATATGTATCTTCAGGAACGTCAAAACCTTTAGATACATCATGATCGATTCATTGCTACATTCAGACACCCTTTCAACGATTCAAAAGCGACGCTCAGTTTTTCCGAGTGAGTTCAATGGACAGACCATCCCCAATGAGGTCGTACATAAACTGCTCGAATGTGCACACACAGCGCCCAGTCACAGATTGACTCAGCCATGGTCGTTCAAGGTATTTAGTGGTTCTGCAAAGATGGCATTAGCAGATTATATTACGAGCTCTGAACAGATTATAATGTCAGAGATTAAAAAGAAGAAGACACTCGATAAATTCCAACAGTCCAGTCATATTCTATGTGTTTGTATGCGCAGGGATCCAAAAGAGCGTGTACCCGAATGGGAAGAGATCGCTGCCACCGCCATGGCTGTCCAAAATATCTGGGTAGCCTGTGCAGGTAGTCAGATCGGTGGCTATTGGTCAACGCCAGCTTATGTTGCTGAGCTTAGCAATTATCTCAAGCTTGAACAAAATGAGCGCTGTTTAGGCCTTTTCTATCTCGGTCGATTCGACGAATTAGCACCACGTAAGACCGATCGAGATGACCTCATGGATCATGTAGTTTGGTTTGATTAAAAAGATACAATAGCATGCTAGAATACGAATGGATCAGTAAATCAGTAGTTACTTCTGTCTTGGTCGTTGTAGCGATCATAGAAGCCCTGGGAGGCCTCTATCTGGAGTCTAAGCGTAGTAAGAACGATTGGGCACTTGAGATGGTCAGTCTGGTGACCTTGCCTACTCTGATCCAACCTGCCATCTTCTTTTGCACCTTCAGCCTTCTGGAGTGGTTATGGCCAGTTGGTGAAAATAGCTTGGTCGATATCGGACTTCATTGGCATATTCTGGCCTTCTTAATTCTAGATGACATGATGCAATATTGGTGGCATCGCCTATCGCATCACAGTCCGACGATGTGGAAACTACACCGACCGCATCATTTGGTAGAAGAAATGGGGGTGATCGTGACCTATCGGAATGCCTTTGTGTATTATGCCCTCATGCCCGGGATTTGGTTCTCTGCCATGCTGGTCTATTTGGGCATGGGGTATATCTATTTGTTTTACCTACCGATTAAACTGACAGTGATTCTGCTGGCCCACAGTGAAACGCGTTGGGACCGATTTCTGTACCGTTATAAAATACTCCATCCACTGGCCTTGCTGATCGAACGGACCATATCGACTCCCAGCACCCATTTTGCGCATCATGGTCTGACGGAGGAAGATGGTGTTTCGCATCCCAATGGCAATTTTGGCAATCTTCTATTTTTCTGGGATATTCTCTTTGGCACCGCGAAGATCACACGGCAATATCCCACTACTTTTGGTGCCTGGAATCGCATCAAAGAACCCTGGCATGTACAACTATTGTTCCCATTGATCCGATCTAAAGACCCCGAAAGTGAGCTACATCAACTCTTCGACAGAAAAGAAATGGACGACAACAAAAATGAAGCCAAAAGCAAATAACCCCTTTAATTAACTAACAATCAACACTTTACGCACAAGGGAACTATTTTACGTTTTATTACGTTATTATTTGGTCCATTTGCGCAATGTGTATCTCACAATCAGGTAGTCTATCTCTCTACCTCTCACGAATTGGCGCAGCCTTGGCCGACACATCGTTACTTTTTCACATTTACTTTTTCATTCTTCATTCTTTCTTCTTCATTTTTTTCATCAAAAAAAAACACAGCTATGACCAAAGCGAACACAAATCGTATGTATCAAGACGTCCTATTTTTGACCGAACTACGCCCATTTAGAAACTACCTGAATCTGGAATCGCTCGATAAGGTGATTCAGTATCTTCACCAGCAGATCGATCCTCTCGGGTTCGACTGTGAGGAACAGACCTGGGAGGCGGATGGTAATATGTATACCAATCTGATCTATACCTATCAGCCTGAAAAAACCAAGCGGCTGATTATAGGTGCTCATTATGATGTCTGTGGCGATCAGCCAGGAGCCGATGATAATGGTTCAGCCGTAGCGGGACTCCTTGAAACCATTCGTCTGGTCCATGAAAATGAGTTTACATTGGATTACGGGATCGATTTTGTCTTTTATTGTCTTGAGGAACCTCCTTTTTATGCTACGGAATTGATGGGAAGTTATATCCATGCTGAATCTGTTGCACACAATAAGGATAATATCATCGGTATGGTCTGTTATGAGATGATCGGTTATTTCTCCGATGAGCCTAAATCACAAGGATTTCCCGTACCTGTTCTCGAACTCCTCTATCCTTCCGTCGGAAACTACATCATGACAGTTGGTATTCCTGACTATACGGACTTTAACAAGAAGGTCTTTGAGGGTATGAAGGCAGATTCAGAGATCGATGTCTACCATTTTGAACATGAACTAGGTCGAAGTTTGGCCGGTATGTCCGATCAGCGAAGCTACTGGATTTTTGATATTCCAGCCTTAATGATCAACGACACCAGCTTTTTGCGCAATCCGAATTATCATGAGATGAGTGATGATATCGACACGCTGGACTTCGACAAAATGGCCCAAGTCATCGACTCGATGATCCGTTGTTTGGGGCGGTTGGGATAAGTTATTTATTTGTCAAGAAACCTATATCAAAAAAGCACCTAATTAATCAATAGGTGCTTTTGTTTATATCCTCAATAATTAAGATCGTTCAATAATCAATTGTTCATCTAGCTTGGTGGTGGAAACTTTTTCTTAACGGCATGTTTTAACGCCAAATCCATTGTTGAAATAGCTGTATTTGTAGCCCAATTGACAAATCCCTGATTTGCCCAATCAAATGATACTTGATCTTTCATCTGATTTTGAATTTTTTTCAGGTTTTTTTCAAAAGCTTGTTGAACACGCTGCGGTGATGGTGACAAAGTTTCTGGATTCTTATAGGAATCTTTTATCGTATTTTTTATCAACAAAGAAACTTTAGAAGAGCCTAAACTATTCACTGCTAACTTCGTAATATCATGTTGCAAGAAATTACTTAACATACCTGAATGTGCTTTATCTACTAAATAACTTAGCATTTCAGCTTTAAAATGAACACTTAATGATTTTTGAAGTTGATCTATATTCTTAATCTCCTTACCTTCCAAAATGATTTTATCCCCAATGAATGAATCCATTGAATTAATAAAAATACCATATGCATCGGTAATCTTATCAACAGCAGGTCCAGCCAAACCAAGTGTCAAATAATTCAATCCATGTTTTAAAATTATTTTACTAGCCTCTCGGGATAAATAACGAATTTGCTGCGCAGCATCATCAATATCTCTTAATGTATTTTGTCTTTGTTGCGCTTTTAAAGTCATAGAGTGAGCTTGTAGATAATCCTCTTGCAATAACTTAAAACAAATAGTCGCTCGTTTAGTGATTTTTTCAAGATCCTCTATGGATACTTTTTGACCTATTTTATCTGTAACAAATTTGTTGTAAAACTGAAAGATGTCCAATGTGTTCCGTATGACTTTATGCCCTATTTTCATTCCACCTAACGCAAGTTCTACATTAAATGAGCCATAACGCCCATTGGCCATAAAACCACTATATTGAATCATTACTTTTTTACCGATAATTGCAAGTTCAGATATGTCTTTGTAGTAATTTGCCCAATTTTTGTAGTGCCCTTTAGAGTGAAGAGCAGCATCCTCAGATAAATCCTTATACATCAAACTATTTTCTCTTGCTTTTACATTAAGTTTTTGAAGTTTCCCTCCCACCTTTTTAAAATGTAGGGCAGCAGCAATAAGTTTTTTTTCAGCGAGTTTTTTGTTTTGAGAACGTAATTGTTCCTCACTTCTTTTATCAGATAATTGTTCCTCTCGTTTGTCCAATTCTTTTTTAACACGTACTATTTTACTTTTGATTTCATCCAAAGTTAATTGTTCTATATCATCAATCTTGTTGGGTGAATGTATATCATTTAAAAAGTCCTGTCTACGAAGCTCATGAATTGAGTATAGATTCTTTAACTCAATTCTTAATTCATTTATTTGTTT
>CAXQBA010000043.1:0-6386 GCA_964221885.1 Luminiphilus sp.
TTTTAAAGCCATAAACATAAGATATCAATAATAATCAATTTTTTAAAAACAAAAAACCAATTCATTATTTTTGTGATATTGTACTAAATTGAAACCGTTATGAATCAAAACCTTCTGTGTATGGCTGCCTTTATCTTCACATCGAGTGCATTATTCGGTCAATCTGCTATTGTTGGGCATCGAGGTGCCTCATATCTAGCTCCTGAGAATACGATTGCATCTTTGGAATTAGCCTGGACCCTAGGTGCCCCATCCACGGAATGCGACATCATGATGACATCTGATAATCAGGTAATTGTATTTCATGATAAAAATGGGAAACGTCTTTTAGGCAAAGACATTGAAATAAAAAACACCACCTATGATCACATTCGTAATTTAAAGATCATTTTACCCAAAAAAAGTAATGACAAGAAATATGAAGGGCAAACAATACCATTATTAAGTGATGTGCTTTCTCGAATCCCTGCAGATAAAGAATTAATTATTGAGATCAAGACCGACCCCTCGATCATTCCTTTTCTGTCTGCTGTTGTTAAACACCATCATGCTCAAGGAAAAATTGCATTTATTGCATTCGATATAGAAACAATCATTTTAGCTAAAAAGACATTTCCAAAAACTCCTTGTTATTTTTTAGCTTCAAACAAAGAAGATCTAAAACGTTCTTTACCACAAGTATTAGAACATTCATTAGATGGTGTTAATCTAAAACAAGAGATCATTGATCGATCTCTTGTTTCTGAATTACATGCCATGGAATTAGATATATGGTGTTGGACTGTCAACACTCCTCATAGAGCTAAGGCACTTATTGACATGGGCGTTTCATGTGTAACTTCTGACCGACCAGCTTGGTTGGCAGCACAATTAAAAAAATAACTTATGGCAGGTACATCAAAAAGAGCAATTTATGGAGCTATTCTAGCCAATACAGCTATTGCGATATCTAAATTTATTGCTGCATTTTTTACAGGGTCTTCATCCATGCTTTCAGAGGGAATACATTCTTTAGTCGATACAGGTAATGGGTTACTTCTACTGTGGGGGATTCGAAGAAGTAAGAAACCAGCTGACAAAAAACATCCCTATGGTTATGGTAATGAGATCTATTTTTGGAGTTTTATTGTAGCAGTTCTTATCTTCTCTTTGGGTGGCGGAATTGCTTTATTTGAAGGGGTGTCTCATTTGATGCATCATGATCCTCACGCAACTGCTGAACACGTAACATGGAATTACGTCGTCCTAATTTCCGCCATTTTGTTTGAAGGAGCTGCTCTTCGGGTTGCCTTGATTGAATTTAACAAAAGCCGTGGAAACACCTCATTCTTTAAAGGATTGATCGATAGTAAAGATACCTCTACAGCAGCTATTGTCATCGAAGATAGTGCAGCCGTAATTGGTCTTTGCATTGCATTACTATCAGTTTTTATGGTTCATATGACTGGCCAAGCTGTCTGGGATGGTTTAGGTTCCGTACTCATTGGTGTTCTGTTGATTAGTGTGTCTTTCTTTTTTGCAATAGAATGCAAAGATCTGTTGATCGGAGAAGGGCTTATGGCGGAAGATGTAAACCGAATTGAGCAGATTCTTTCAGATGAATCGAATATCATCACGTTTAAACGGCCTCTTAGTTTATTTTTTGGACCTAATGAA
Source organism: Luminiphilus sp. (assembly GCA_964221885.1). GTDB lineage: Bacteria > Bacteroidota > Bacteroidia > Chitinophagales > Saprospiraceae > Aureispira. Next base: position 1,657 of record CAXQBA010000043.1, read on the forward strand.
GTACTCGTAAATTTAGACGTTCATTTCGCTGATGAATTAACGTCCGATGATATTGAGCAAACTATTGACAGAGTAGAAGCAAAAATCAGGGAACAAATTCCTAGTGTCAATCGAATTTTTATTGAAGCAGAAACCATTCTTCAATTAAAGAGAGGATAAGATATCAGACATAAGATGTCTCCCAATTCTTCATCAATGGTTCATAATCATTATTGGTAAGCATTTGACAAATCTGTTCGACTGATCGTTCATCGGAAATCTCAAATTGTTCTAACGTTTGTTCTGATTGTGTATATCCTCCTGGATTGGTTTTAGAACCAGCACTCATTGAGGTGACTCCAAGCTTAATTGCATGATTTCTGAACAGTTCTGACTCGCGAGTAGAAAGTGACAGATCTAACTCCTGATTAAATAGACGATATGCGCACATCAATTGCACCAATTCGCGATCCGATACATGAACATTTGGTATAGATCCTCCTGCATGCGGTCGTAATCTGGGAAATGATAATGAAAAGGTACTTTGCCAATATTTTTTTTCAAGATATTGTAAATGCAATGCTGTGAAAAAGCTATCAACCCGCCAATCTTCTAAACCCAATAATGCACCAATTCCCATTTTTCTGATACCTGCCTCACCCAATCGATCTGGTGTGGCTAACCGAAAATAAAAATTTGATTTCTTACCTTTTGGATGGTAGGTTTTATATGCCTTCTCATGATAGGTTTCTTGATATACAAGAACACTGTGAACACCCCAATCCTTCAATGATCTGTATTGTTCAGTTAGAAGAGGCTGTACTTCTATCGAAACATGTGAAAAATGTGGACGAATTAATTCAAGAGCCGATTCAAAATAATCCATTCCAACTTGCTTATTAGCCTCTCCTGTAACCAATAGAATGTGATCAAAACCCATTTCCTTGATCTGTTCGATCTCAGATAGAATTTCCAGACCGTTTAATGTTTTTCGAGGAATTTTATTATCTAAACTAAAACCACAATAGGTACATATATTCTGACATTCATTAGAGAGATACATGGGAATAAATAGCTGCATCGTCTTACCAAATCGCTCAAGAGTACGACTTCGACTCAAATGTGCCATTTGTTCCAAATAAGGGTCTGCAGCTGGAGAAATAAGTGCTTTAAAATCCTCTATATCACAATGAGATGTTTGTAAGGCATGCTCAACATCGCGACTTGTCTTATCGTATATTGATTCTTTTACCTCATCCCAACTATATGTCCTGAAGATTGATTCAAACATAATTTACGTTTCGTAATATGCCATAAAGATATAGAAATTATGTGTCTAACATCCATTCCATTCGTAAAAGATGACTTGAAAAATTTTTACCCAATGTATCCATACGAAGTGATCGAGAAGCACCACCATCCAACGCACCATGACATACAAAATTCAATGAATCTATACAATCCCATTCATAACGAATGACTGGTCCTTTGATCAAGCTACCGAAGTGTTCTTTCACTCGATCCGCTGTTACATATTCTTTAATGAGTTGGTAACTATCTGCATCATTAGCCATTAGACCAATATTACATATATCATTCTTATCGCCGGAGCGGGCTGATGCAATATCTATTAGTCGTATTATGTTAGTCACTTAATCTAATTTTTAACCATTTTAATAAATCTTTCTCTCGATCTGTAAACTTAGATTCAACATCTTCCACTATGGGGTCATACCAATTAAAAATTGAAAAATATTGGAATAAGAACTCTTCTTTGAATCGTACATTATGTTTTGCATAAATACTTTGTAATCCAAAAAAAAGAGATTCCTTATTTTGCTCTTTCAAAATAGCGTAATCCCAGTCTGCATAGGTTGAATCCGAATAATTTCGAGAAGCCAGACGTCCAGCTCTCGCAAAATATTTTTCCACACAGTAGAAATCATACTTAATATAATCAGTCGGATACTTGTAGATCTGCTTATTGTTTATTTGAAGTGGATCCGTGGTATACTCCAACCCTTTTTCAATTATTTTTAAATGTGTACACATCGAAAATCCAGAATCATTAAATGAATAAGAGCCATATTGTAGGACACGTTCTTTTGAGTTCTCCTCCTCTATCAAAGGTAAACTACCTACCATACCAAAAGAAGTGTCATTGTTGACCTGATAGAAAACTAACGATGCTAGATCATCTATGCGATCGTTTACTCTAACGACAAAAATATAACACCCAGCCTCTGGAAAGTACTGATATCCGTCTGTATACAATTGAACCGTATCCATTTCATCAGAGGCCATGTAACGCCTGAATTGATCAGATACAATCTTATTTTTAGTCTTGAAAAGCATTATAAATTCAGGAAGATCATCCTGAATACTCTGTGCCTGTACCATAGTTACGAAGCAACAAATACATATTAAATATACAAAAATCCTCACGATACAAATGCCATTTTGGGTTGAACTAATGATCGATCAATTAATGCTGGAAAAAGGCCGTATACCTTTGAGGCTACTTTCCCCCACTGCATCGTTGCAACGATACCTGGTGGTCCATTTAAACCAAGGCATACGATGGATTGCAACATCATCTTACCAACACTTCGTTCTTTGTGATGTATGGCAATTCGTATACCAATTTCATTCAACGCTTCCAATTTCTTCGAATCTAGTGAAGGAGCAACACCTGGATGAATACCGTCTAGACCTATGTATTGGATATCGAATCGTTCATAAGAAATTGGGAGTGTTTGCCAAATAGCTTTCGCAGCTTCAATAAAAGATTGGGCTTTTTCCATGGCGTATGGCCAAGAAAAGAAAAAGATCTGATCCGTCATATACCCTTCATCAATACCAATACAAAGTTTAAGGGCATCCGGTTTTTGAAAGCCCTTGGCTCCATCAACACGGACTTGATTATCTCCGATCTCCTCCAATGTAACAGATGTCAGATCAACTGTCACATCTGGGCTTATATATCTTGACGGATCGTGAATTTCATACACTAATTGTTCACGAACAGTATTTTTACTGATCTTCCCACCAACACCGGAAGGAATTGAGAAGATCGCTGCTCCCGATTCATTGACCGTTGCAATTGGATAAGCAAACTGCGTAAAAGTATAATCTCTTTTTTTCCACTCAGAATAAGCATTTCCACCAGCAACTTGCCCACCACATTCCAATAAATGACCGATCAAAATTCCAGCTGCCATTTTATCAAGATCCTCCGGTGATGTACTATCCAGATCCCATCCAAAAACATGGGCCAACACACCAAGGGCTAAACAAGGATCAGCAACACGTCCAGCAATAACAATATCAGCTCCAGCATCAAGGGCCTCTTTGATCAATTTGGCACCTATGTAAACATTTGCATGGCTTACCCTATTTTTGGATAGATCGAATTCTGATTCGGTTTCCATATGCTTAAAGACAATACCTTGAGCTTGCCATTCTTCGAGATCAGAAACGACATCATCACCAGTTATGTAGGCAATTTTAACCGTTTTTCCATATTCTTTATCTAATATTTCTTTAACTGCTTCAGCAGCATTTTTGGGTGCTAAACCACCGCCATTTGTTACAATTTTAATGGAATTGGCTAAGGCAAGAGGGTAAACACGTTTGGCATGAAATAATATATCTTTAGCAAATCCTGTATTAGGATCCTTATCCATATCTTTTCTGAGTATCGATAAGGTTAATTCTGCCAATGCATCATAAATCATAAAATCACAAAGAGCTTGAGCTGCCATATAAATGGCGGCTGTTGGATTATCTCCATAAAAGCCTTGAACACCAGCAAGTCGAATCGAGTTATTCTTCATTAGAATGCCAGTTTGGTTGTCGTTTTTCGCGAAATGCCATCATTCCCTCGATGGCGTTGGGTGTTTGTACGCACTGATGTAAACATTGATTCAAAAAAGCATGCCGATCCGATTCTTGCACTTTATTTAATGCCTCATATGATGATATCCCTAGTTGGATCGCAGTTGGTGCTCCCCTATGTAAACGATCAATCCAATCTTGTTTCTTTTTATCTCGATCAGCATTCGTGATTAATTCATCAATAAGCCCCTTTTCCATCAATTTTTGGGCTGTCATGGTAGTACCCTCCATACACCATTGTAAAACAAATTTATCTGGAAGATGACGCAAAAGAGCAGCCATAACCTGAAACGGCCAAATTCCCCTATGGACCTCTGATAGCGTAAATTGAACAGTCTCATTGGCAAAAACATGCGTACACATACTAAACAACAAAAAGCCTCCTGCGTAAACATCTCCTTCAATAATCGCTAAACAAGGTTTATTCAATTGACTAAAAAGATCACCAATTATGATCTCATTTAATTCTTCAGGAACCGTTGAACCCGAGTTCAAATCTTTTTTTCCAAGAAAGGTACTCAAGTCAGCACCCGCTGAAAATACCGTTCCTTTAGCCTCTATGGATACCGTCCAAACCTCTGAGTCATTTGCGGCATAGGTGATCAATAAGCCTAATTCACGTTTTACAATCTCGTTGATCGCATTCTTCTTTTGTCTTCGATCTAGGCAAATGGTTAAATGATGTTGCTCCAACCTAAATGAAACATAGGCAAAGTGATATGAACCAATAGCTTTTAGATGATCCTCCGTAAATAATAAAGGTGTTTTTTCAATCATATATTAATTTCTAATCCTCTTAAAATCTCAAAAATACCTGTGGATACTTTAACAACTTAATAATCGTTTTTTTTGTC
>CAXQBA010000044.1:0-6090 GCA_964221885.1 Luminiphilus sp.
AAAAAATCAACAATATTTGAAAAATAATTCATAAGATGATTATTATTTAACAATATACAATATTTATTAAAAATATATTTATTTATAACAATCATAATAAAATGTATTTAAAATCAAGTTAATTACAAATTATAACACTTTTTAACAGGTGTAAACCTTATCTATTTTGACCAAACTAGGGCAATCAAAATAAAATTTGGCAAAATTAGAGTTGGAGTTGCCGAAATACTTGATGCACAAAAAAAGGTAGGCTCTCACCTACCTAAAATGCTTCAATCTAAAATTCTATATTTACTTAAAAAGTATAGCCCATTTGCACAAATCCTCCAAATTGGATTGTATTTGTACGGTTATCAGCCGATGAAATGACTGAATTTCCCTTGAAAATATTCAAGATACCCACATCCGATCGTACACCATATGAGAAAACAAAGTGACCGAAGTGCAGCTCATGCCCTAATGAAAGCTTTGGTCCCATATCCAAACGATGGTGGTTGACCAAGGCGTCATAGAACAATTCTCCATCATAAAACACTCTAGCTGTTCTCAAAAAACCAACAAACCATCCTGCTTCTCCAACGAGTGCATTAGAAAAGCCCTTAGACAATTTATGGGTGAATATATGCTTATAAGACAGCGCTATTCGATTATATTCGAAAACCCAATCTTGGTTAACAGGTAATCCGTACATATTATAATCAACATAACGTTGTTTCATCTCTGCATTTATTGAGAATTCTAAAGTAATAGCACTTTTAGTATTAAATTGATAGGCTGCCCACAATCCATAATTAGCAGCAACCTGATAATTGTATTCTATTTGATTTCTTTCTGCAAGAGCATTTCTTGTCAAATTATTATAGATCATCCCTGCATGAATTGTTGAGAAAACACCAGCAGAGAACCTATTTGATAGATCATTGAGTGTAGGTGTATTAATTTGATTCAAAGACACCTGTAAATGATCGGCTATGAGCATTACTTTCTGATCATGTATTTTGTTTAGTTCTGGCGAACTGATCAATGTATCTCTTTTGATAATAACACCAGTAGTATTTGAATACTGAGTACTTGGTGCCGTTGATAAATCATTTTTTTCGATGTTACTCGTTGATGCTATTATATGTTCTTTCTCCTCTAATGCATCAGTAAGACCTAATATTGGTGGCTCATTGGCTGAAATATTCGGATCAATAATATCTGTTCTTGCAATTACATTGCGATCAGGAGTGTTTTTTTGTTCTATTTCTTCCGTGGTTGATATAGTCGAAAGGCATGCCGCATCATTTGAATATTCTGTAAATTCCTGATCCTTGCTATTTGAAAAGCCTTGTTCATCATTCTTTGTATCTAAATCACTCAACAAACTATTATTAGACAGATTTTCTTGATGCTCATTTTGTGTCGGTCCTAGGATATGATTAGATTGATCTGTAACCGTTGAGAATACAAATTCATTTTCTGGTTGATAATATGGTGTGCAATTTCTTATGAACAGAAGAAAAATACACGCCACACCCATATATTGAGCCATCTTGATACGCCAATCACTCAATATTGGTCGCTGATTCAATTCAGAATCTATACTTCGCCAAATACCATCAAATACTAGTTTTTTACGTATTCCATCCCATACTTTGGAAGGAACTGAACCAACTTTATGTTCTTGATACGATTGTTGGATCTTTTGGTCTAACTGGTCATCTACTTTGCTAGTTGGAGTCGTTTCGGCAAGATTGTCATTAATCTTACCCCACAATCCGGTTGGTGCAGATACGCTACTAGTTAAAAAAGAATCTTTTATAGATTGATCGATAGCTGCATCATGATTTTCAGCATCGGTATTAGACGATTGATCATTTAGAGAGTGTTTCATTCCATTTTCAATCTTTGACCAAATACTGGCAGGCGCCTTGAATGTTTTGCTTTCAAAGACACTTTTTAGTTGATCATCCATATATTTGTCAGACAAACTCACAATGCATTCATTTTTTGACGTAATAAATTTCTAGCTCTAGATAATTGAGATTTTGAAGTACCCTCAGAGATATCAAGCTTATTAGCAATTTCTTTATGAGAATATCCTTCAATCGCATATAACTTCAAAATGATCGAGGCGCGTAGTGGCAGACTATTTACAAGACGTATCAACTCATCAGCTCCAAGTTGCTCGAGTATGCCATTGTTCGTTTGCTCTGGCATTTGTTTCAACTCGTCTTTTTTCTTTTCAAGACGTTTGGATTTACGATAAAAATCTAAGGCTGTATTAACTATAATTCGACGTATCCACATCCTAAGTGGACAATCAAAATTGAATGATTCTAACTTTCTGAATACTTTGATAAATCCTTCTTGCATGACATCACAGGCATCATCTTCGTTAGTGCAATAGGTCATACAAACAGCAAACATATCATCTGCATATTTTTTGTATAATATTTCCTGGTATTGCCGTTCATTGGCAATACACTTATTTACAAGATATGTATCATCGTAATTCAAATCAATGATCTGTTTTGGAAACCATCTTTGCTCTCATCTGATGTTGAGGTGATGGCTTTTTTGAATCAGTATCTGAAACCTGTGTATCTTTAACTGATAATTCATGCTTCGAACTTGTTTGTATATCACTAACGGAAAATACAAAAAAAAGTAGCAACATGCATAAACAGAACCATCGTATTATAATCTTCATGTAATTGACTTTCCCTAAAGACGTTTTCATTTGCATTATGGTTGTAACATGTAGCAAAAAATCGTAAAGTCGTTCTTTTTTGTTAGTCTATTTTTTGAAAAAACAGTAGATTCGCAACAGTTACAGCAAAAAGACGTCAAAAAAAAGAAGAATGAGTCAATACAAATTAATTCAGGACTTTGATAAATTAAATGATGGAGATGTTGTTTGTGTCAAAGGATGGATCTGTAAAATACGCAATAGTAAAACCAATCACTTTTTTGATTTTAGAGATGGTACAGGTTTTACCCAGTGTGTATTGTCGTTAGACAACATAGGTGAAGAACACTTTGAAGAAGCCAAGCGATTCAGTTTAGAAACATCCGTTTCTTTCGTAGGTAAAATTGTACGAAACGAAAAAAGTCTTGGTGGTTATGAAATACAAGTAGATTCCTTTGAACGAATTAGTTCATCCGAAGGCTTTCCAATAACAAAGGAAGACAAAGAACATGGTGTTAACTTTCTAGAAGAGAATCGACACCTATGGTTGCGAAGAAAACGCCAGTGGGCAATCATGAGGGTACGGAATCAACTTATTCAAGGTATTCATGAATTTTTTCAGCAGGATGGTTTTGTTCAGATGGATGCCCCATTTATGACCGGTTCTGCGTGTGAAGGAACAACAGATCTTTTTGAAACAGATTTTTTTGGTAAACCTGCCTATTTGTCTCAGTCTGGTCAGCTTTATGGAGAAGCCATGGCTATGGCACTAGGAAAGATTTATACATTTGGTCCTACATTTCGTTCTGAAAAATCGGATACACCGCGACATTTATCTGAATTCTGGATGATAGAACCTGAAGTGGCTTTTGCAACGAATGAGGATAATATGGATTTGATTGAACAATTCATTAAGCATGTTATTGCAAGAGCATTGGATAAATGCTCTGATGAATTAGCGATGCTCGAACGAGACCTTGAACCATTTCAACGACTCATAAACGAATCATTCCCTCGCATTTCTTACTCAGACGCTGTTGATGTGTTGAATGGATCGAAAGATATAAAAGGTCGAAATGCGATCACGCTTCAAGAAAAGGACCTTCAAGCTGCCAAAGAAATGGTAGCAACGTTCAAACAAGAGATCGATGAACGAGAAAAAGCCATAAAAGCTGGGATGAAAAAAGGGGCCAGACGATTCAATGAAGCAAAGATCCAACAACTTTCAGCTGATATTAAAGTGGCTGAAGAAAAGATCCGTAATATACCCAAATGGATCGAATCAGCTAAAAGTTTTAAACATGGCGATGATTTTGGTGGGTCGGATGAAACCGTCCTCACAAGAGTCTTCTCATTACCCGTCATGGTTTATAATTGGCCGACAAAAATTAAGGCCTTCTATATGAAGGAGGTTGATGGTAACCCTGAATTTGTGAAAGGTGTTGATCTGTTGGCACCTGACGGTTTTGGAGAAATTGTTGGTGGTTCTGAGCGTGAAACAGATCTCCAAATATTGATCGATAAGATTAAGGAACATGATCTTGATCAAGCTGATTTTGAATGGTATTTAGACCTTCGACGATTTGGTGCAGTTCCACATGCTGGATTTGGATTAGGACTTGAACGGTTGGTACGATGGGTTTGCAACATACACCATGTTCGAGAAACCATTCCTTTCCCAAGAAGATACGGACATATCAAACCCTAATAATGTATTGTAATTTACGTTATTAAACTTGATATAATTATGGGATATTTATAGAAATCAAATGCCCATGCATTTAGTACTGTCCCCAATTTATAGTGAATGTATCATTTCTAAATACATTTTGCACTCATACTACATTTTTCATTACAATTTTTTTGTGCACACACCAAAATTGAAAAAGAGCTCATCTAACTGAATGACAAAGCAATCCTAATATTAAATTTCAGTAAGATGATTAGTAAATTATTTTTACTGTCTACTGCAGTCAGCTTCGCAGTGGCAGGTGGCCTCTCTACGGCCTTTTTGAACCAAGAAAATTCCATTCAAACATCTTTTTCTCAAAGTGACTCTACAAAAACATGTTGTCAAAGAATAGTGGTAAATAAAAAACCCATTTTTAACAATAGAGATACTTCGGAAAAGATAAAACCTAAAATTTCGAACAGAATCAAACCTGATATTCCAGAAAAATCCTGTGTTTTTCAAACGGTCTTTAATGAGGAAAATTCTGAGGGGTTTCACCACTATAAAACACCCGAAAAAGTTCAAAGATCCATCAATGATGGGCTTACATGGTTGGTAAAAGCTCAACAAGTAAATGGTGGTTGGGGCGCAGGGCTCCATTCAAAACAAAACATTATAGATCCACATGCAGTTAAGACAGACCCAGCGACCACATCAATGGTAGCCATGGCAATACTGAGAAGTGGTTCAACATTGACAACAGGTCAATACTCTGAATCATTGATCAAAGCTACCAAACATTTGTTAGAAAATATTGAAAAATTAGATCGTCAAGCGCTTCGAATCACGTCGCTTTCTGGTACACAGATACAAGCTAAGCTTGGACAAAATATCGATGTAGTGAATACAGCTCAATATTTCTCTAATTTGATCAGTCGAACTTCAGAACAACATCCACTGTACAATCGCATAAAAAATGCGATGAATCGCTGCGTAGACATTATTCAAAAGAATCAAGAAAGTAATGGTGCCACACGTGGTGCTGGCTGGGCAGGTGTACTTCAATCGTCAATGGCAAACGCTGCTCTAGAGTCTGCAAAGGATAATGGTGCTAAAGTTGATATGGAGAAACTTGAACAAGCAAGAAAATATCAAGAATCTCATGTTGACGTAAAAAGCGGTAGTGTTGATACCAGAGATGGTGCTGGTATAGTCCTCTATTCAGTATCTAGTTCAGCTAGAAATTCAGCAACTAAGGCAAAAAAAGTGAAAGCCAGTCTTTTAAAGGCAATAGACGACGGGATCATTGAACAAGATGAGGAAGTAACGCCTGAATTATTGGAAAAGATCGGATATAATAGTACTGAAGCAACTCAATTAAATACTTCATATAAGATCTATGAAACAGCCAAAAGGCAAGCACAAGACAAACGAGTAATGAATGGATTCGGAAATAATGGCGGTGAAGAATTCATCAGCTTCTTACAAACAGGTGAGTCTTTAGCCGTTGGTCAGGACGATAGTTGGGAGAAATGGTACCATGATATATCCGGAAAGATGTTGGCCATTCAAAATAGAGATGGAAGTTGGAATGGTCATCACTGTATCACAAGCCCTGTATATTGCACCGCAACGTCCCTCATGATTTTAACCATTCAGAATGATATTGATATTTTATCTAAGATTAACGAATAGTTTTACAATAAAAGAGAGCATATGCTCTCTTTTATTGTAAAACTATTCG
>CAXQBA010000045.1:0-4911 GCA_964221885.1 Luminiphilus sp.
GGTTGAACATGGTATGTAAGAAACTGTAATCCGTAGTACGTTCCGTAAAGTCAATCGCAGCAACCCATGGCATATCTCCCGAAATTTCAGTAGGATATGCAAAGAAAACAAAAGCTCTTGCTAATAAAGCTATGTTTACAACATTCATACCTGTTCCACCAAACGCCTCTTTACCTAAAAATACGGCAAATGCAACAGATAAGGCCAACATCCAAAGAGGAATGTCTGGTGGCATGATCAATGGGATCAATACACCCGAAACAAGAAAACCTTCTTCGATAGGATGGCCCTTTTGGGAACTGAAATAAAATTCAATACCAAGCCCGACCAAATTAGTAACAATGATAATGGGTAGAAATTGCATCAGACCCAAGACCAATTTAAGATGGAATGCATCAAAAACACCCGTGTGCTCACCAAGAGCCAAGAAATGCTGATGTCCAATATTATAGGATCCAATAATGATACACAAAGACATGGCAATAACCACATGGATCATCAATCGTTTTAGATCCATAGGCCCCTTAATATGTGTAGTGCCTGCCTTGTTAACGATATTCGGTTTGAAAAAGAATGTAAAAAATCCATCGTAAAGTCCGTGCGCAAACTTACGGTCCTTACTAGGTTCTCTTTTTTTCCAAAATTCTACATCAAATAGCCCCATAGCCGTTTATTATAGTTTAAATGATTGTTTTTAATTGTATTGTAGCCATTAACCTTGTTCCATTAATTCATTCAACCCCTCACGAAGCATCTTTTGTAATGGTTGTTTAGATGTACATACATATTCGCAAAGCGCTACATCCTCCTCAGCCAATTCATAGATACCTAATCCTTCCATTTTCTCAAAATCATTCGCTTGAATAGCTCTCATAAGATGTTGAGGATAGATGTCCATAGGTAGAACACGTTCATATTCACCTGAAACAACAAACGCTCGCTTTTCACCATTCTGCTGCGTGTCTGGAGCATAATAAGCTGCCGTAGTGAAACCACCTGGAAATGCTTTTTTGTTGGTAGGATGTCCTTTTTGAGGTACCAACCAACCGAACAATTCGTAATAATCACCCTCCTCAACCGTAGATAATTGATCGTCAAAAAAGCCAAGATACCCATCACGTTGAATCTCTTTTCCAGTAAGAAGATTACCAGAAACAAGACGAACACATTGATGCTCAACTACTTGATGAGTTCCATCTTCAGATTGAACCTCAACAGAATTATGTGTTTTAACTTGCTTGACCAATTTATCAACATTAGCTCCTTGATGTGTACGAATATATCTTGGATTGTCAATATCTACACCCGTAACAGCAACCACTCTAGAGGTATCAAACTGACCGTTCAAAAAGATTGAACCAATTACAAGAACGCCGTATACATCAACATGCCAAACAGAATGCCCTGGATATACAGGATCTGTATGATGTATGTGGATACCAACATTACCTGCTGGATGCGATCCCTGATACCATGTTTTCGTGACACCTGTTGAACCTGTGAAAGCTGCATGTGGTGTAGTGTTGGCATTTAAACCTAGATGAACAGCCCCATCCGTCAATTTAGAAAGCACATCCAATCCCTTTTGGAAGACGTCTTCCTTGCCATCTACTGAAAGATCAAATCCGGGAGATAATGGCGCAGTATCAAACGTAGACACAAAAATAGACTTAGGCATGGTCTCATGATCAGCAACAATATTAAACGGACGCTGTCGTATGAACGGCCATGCGCCACTTTCAAGAAGAAATGCAACCAGTTCGTCACGTCCACAATCTGATAGACTAGGTAAATCATACGATCTGTATTCCATATCTTTATCTGCAAGAATCACCACTTCATTAATAGAGCGTTTTTCACCGCGCTGTATGCGCAACAACTCTCCACTGACTGGTGAAGCGTATTTGACAGAAGGTCTCTTTTTATCAAAAAAGATAATATCACCTGCCTTTACTCGTTCACCCTCTGCTGGTATAACTTTGGGAATTGGCATCATTCCTATGAAGTCTTTTGGCTTAAGGGCATACATGGAGCTATGATATGATTCGATGGTGCTGTCATCTGATAATTCGGCAGCACCCATCAATTTAATATCAAAACCACGCTTAAGACTTACAAAACGATCATTCTTAGGTACAAAATCCGGACGCTTGTCGCCCGAGAAGAATAAACTTTTAAGATCATTGGGTAAAACACCGAAATCAGCCGGGTCCTGTCCTTTTTGGTTAGCAGCCATTTTGACATGAGACTCAGAAACGGTACTCATAATGACAATAAAGAGTAAAAAGAACGAGATGATAATGACAATTAAAACTGAAAACGTCATTGGTTCACTATGTTAAGTTTGTTACAAATAATTGGCAGTCACATGGATATTAGGAAACTTAAAATAAGTTTGTGCAAATATAAATATTCATTGATATTTCGGGCTCTAATTATTGAATATTGTCTTCTTTTATAACTATTTAGAAGAATTCTAAATAGGCTGAATTTCTTTGATTTTAGCTCGTTTACTGATCTCTAATTCACCACCTAAATTTTCGATCCGAGATCCGCCTTTTAAAAGTATCTTACTTTTTCCTTCCAATACTAGCTTACCCCCTTTTTCAATGACTAATGTAGATTGATCTTTTAGTATAAATGTGGCACCTGACCTCAAGACCATACTACTTCCTGATTCAATAGTTAAAGATGATGGGTTTGTAAAACCATAAGACGCTGTCTTAACATGGGTATTAGGAGTCCCTGTTCGATCCATAACTAATTTTACACAAGAAGAGATGATCAAGTCTGCATGTGAATCACCTGTAATATTCGGAAGACGAATGGTACCCGTCCAACGATCATCTTTGCATAAGCTAGTTCGATTATATCGAACCTCAACTTGTACCCTGTCCGAATGATCAACATGAGTGAATTTGAGACCTAACCCATTTAAATAGTACGGATTCAATTCTTTCTGGTTGGCATTATAACTCGGATAATTTAACGGTTTAGGATTCGAGGATAGATCAAGATATTGACCAGCACGGAATGGAACGGGATCTGCATATCCTTTCACTTTCTCAGCATCATAGACACCAAAAGCGCCGTACGTATTGACAAATGAGTCGGGTAAGACCTCTTCTCTGTAAACAGGAACCATCCATTCTGTTTTACTTGAATTATAATTATGATCCAATCGAATAATTCCATCCTTATTTTCGTCATACGGTAATCGATAAAATGAATTGATCCCACTGATCGAATTTTCAAGACCACGCCGTATAGATTTCATTTTATTTCCCCAGGCATTTTTTACAATGGGAAGGGATTCGTCAATCTCAAAATCATAATTTCCACCAGCATGCAACACTTTGATACCATTAGCACGATTAGACAAGGGTGAAAATATCTCATTATGAGATGAGGCAATATCCTCAATATACACATATACTCCCTTGGCACTACCAGGCAATTTATCTCCATGTCCTAGATCTTTACCCTTCCATGGGTGCTCATCCAAAGGATGTATTTTCATATGGTTTTCCAACCACAAATACTGTCCACCTGAAAAAGGAATTTCTATACGGGCACACGCACCCTCTGTATAATAATCACCAAGTGTAAAAAATTGTGACACAGATCGGTCAGATGGTACTTTAATGTCATGTTCGATATCCGTAAATCCACTGTACCAACGCTCCCATGCATTAAATCCTGAGAAAATAGAGATAGGCGCCATAATACCCCAGCCGGCACTCATTAGATAAAACTTATCACCGATCACATTATTTACACCCATGATATGTGGTGCATTGAATAACACATGAGCGACTTCATGGATGAACACACCCGAATTGTACGTCATCGTAAAACCCTGTGAAACACGATACCCATTTAGTTTAAATCGGGAAGAAATTCCAGTTCCTGCATATCCTCCCCCAGAACCAACCCAGGAACGCATTCCTCTTGTAGGGTGTTGACGCCACTGTTTGCTGTAGCGATGTACGAAAACAACAAAATCCAAAATATTATCTGGCTTGTATTGGGTTGTATCACTGTTATCAAACTTAAAATTAGGTCCATTGGCTCTTTGATCAAATGGAGATAGATCAAAATCTGGATTGATTCGGTTCATTTCTTCAATAGCACGTTCATTCATTTGAGACCAGCTGTACCCTTTGTCAGGATTTACATTAATGATAACTGGCTTTCCTTGAGGATCTCTAAAAACATCACCCATGAATTTGAACTTCCCACCAGACATTTCATATAATATCTTTGAAAAGTTTGAATTAACGGAATCCAGATACTGCTCAAAATCGGAATCTTTATTGAAGATGTAAGGCCAAGTTGATCCTGTCGCAGGATCAATGAATGAGGGAAGATCATTTTTTTCATCGACATTCCAATCAGGCAGATCATTCTCTTTATTAAAAAATAACGGATTGGATGCTGAGGCATCTTTATAACTGACAAAGACAATCAATGCACGCAAAGTGCCTTTTGGGGTAAATACACCACCATTTGTCGAATTAAGTTGGGCTTGTATTGAAGATGAGAATACGAATAAATAACCGATAAGATGTACATGAAACAAGTGCCTCATGGTTATTTCTTTTTGAATTTCTCTATCGCATTTTTTGAAAAGCTCGAAAGGACCAATTGTCCACTCATTGCAGCACGCTCATCCAATAATTCATCCCAATCTTCAGTACCACGCCAAAAGATTTGCTTAAGTCCCGTCATAGCTTCAGGATTCGAGTGGACTAATTTCTGAACTAACGAATCTATTGCCTCATCCATTTGTTCAGCTGAATCAGATACACTAGCAAACAAGCCTTTCTCACATGCCCAAGTTGCATCATACCATGCCGTAGCATTGATCGACATTTGTGAAAAGGCTGATAGTCCAATTTTGCGTTCAAC
>CAXQBA010000046.1:0-10622 GCA_964221885.1 Luminiphilus sp.
CGATTGAACACACGATCTACCATATGGATCTGTACCGATTATCCTCAGAGCGAGAACTTGATGACCTTGGTCTTGAAGAACTTTTTGAGCAACCAGGATCACCTTTTTTCTTGATCGAGTGGCCTGATATTGCTATCCATTTATTACCCAGACCCATCATCTGGATAAAAATAGAAAAGACAGAAACTGCGGCTAGAAAATTTAGTGTAATTATCAATTGAATATTTGATAACTTACATTTTAAGCATTATATTTGCAATCGCTTAATGATGGCCCATGGTGTAATTGGTAACACAGCAGATTTTGGTTCTGTCGTTCTAGGTTCGAGTCCTAGTGGGCCAACACTTTATAAATGGCTCATTAAGCAAATTTGGCCCATGGTGTAATTGGTAACACAGCAGATTTTGGTTCTGTCGTTCTAGGTTCGAGTCCTAGTGGGCCAACAAAACACATTCCTTTCCCTCTCAAACTACCCTATTAGACGTCTCTCCTCTTTATTTATCGTGTTTTAAGCACAATTTTATCAATTATATTTTTTTTTATTCCAAAAGAAATTAAATTTGTAAATAACACGTAACGGGTTATTGATTAATCCACATTAGAAACGAAAATTTAATTTATAACATGAACAAAGGAGAATTAATCGACAAGATTGCTGAGAAAGCAGGTTTGAAAAAAGCTGATGCAACTGCAGCTCTAGACGCAACACTTGAATCAATCAAAGAATCTCTTCAATCAGGAGATAAGGTAACACTCGTTGGTTTTTGCACACTAGGAACAGCTTACCGTGCTGCTAGAACAGGTGTAAACCCTAGCACAGGTAAAAAAGTACAGATCGCTGATAAAGTAACTGTAAAGTTCAAAGCAGGCAAAGTACTTTCTGACTCAGTAAACACAGCTGATCTTAAGAAAAAATTGAAAAAATAAGAACGAATGTTCTTCAATCTTAAAAGCGACCAAATTGGTCGCTTTTTTTTATGTCCTGGCTAATTTAGCAACCTCTTGTATAAATGTTGGATTCTTTTCAATTGCTGATCCAACCACTAGAATATCCGCTCCAGCATCAAAAATTTCATTTGCTGTTTGAAGATCGCGAACACCCCCACCCACAACAAGCGGAATATCGATCGATCGGCTTACTCGCTTTACCATATCTGGAGATACCGACCGATTCGCCCCCGAACCTGCATCCATGTAGATTAATTTGAAACCTAACAACTCTCCAGCTATCGCTGTACTGACAGCAATATCATATTTATCATGAGGTATTGGCAAAGTATTACTCATATATGATACAGATGTAGCAACGCCACCATCAATTAACATATATCCTGTAGGAATAACTTCTAATGGACTATTTTTAATAAACGAGGCCGTTTCAACATGTTTCCCAATCAATAATTCAGGATTCCGACCTGATATTAGTGATAAAAATAATAAAGCATCAGCTGAATAACTGAGCTGACGTGATGAACCCGGAAATAAAATAGTTGGTATCGAACAATGAGTTTTGATCTTATGAAGTACTTGTTCTAAAGAATCACTGAAAACCAGAGAACCTCCAATAAAAAAAAAGCTCACATTATTTTCAACCGCTAACTTGATCGTATGTTCTAGATTATGAAGTTTATCTTCGTCTGGATCAATAAGCACGGCTATTTTTTTACAGTTTTGCCGCTTAGCTTTAACAAAACTTTCATAAATAGTTGCACGATTATCCATAATTTATACGTTGTATATATTAGTTATGTCAAAATACAAATTTTTATGAGACTACTCCTCATTACACTGATAACCCTATTATTTTTTAATTCTTGTGACAAAGAGTGTGAAAATACTACGGGTGCTCTAGCTATATCATTCAAGCCAATATATACCGGTTCTTCCTATGTAATGTTTGATGATGTGAATGCCCTCAATAATGATCTGATTGATTTTTCTTTGTCGCGCTTTGAGTTTTTTATTCAAGGACTCACTTTACACAACGATAACGACAGTATTTCTTTGTCACTAGCAGAGTATATTGATATCACTCAACTCAATACTGAGCAAAAAGCCATGGATGGATTTACCTTGAAATATGATAGTCTTACTCCTGCCTCATATAACCAAATTTCGTTTACGGTTGGATTAACAGATGACATTAACTCTACAACTCCTGATCAATATAGCACACAATCGCCCTTGGGATTAGTTTCAAACTATTGGGCTGGATGGAACAGCTATATTCTATCAAAATTAGAGGGTAATACAACACGCAATGATACTTCAACCGGTTCATTCTTGATACATTCAGGGGTTAATGGTATGTCAGTCGTTCGCTCCTTTGACCTACCCATCGAAATTGTTATCAATGAGCAAACTGATCTGATATTCAATCTTGCAATTGATAGTCTCTTCTATTCGTTCAATAATGCAATCAATGTTGATACATCAAATATGAGCCACTCGGGATCCCCGGGTAGTGAAGCATATAATATTGCTAAGAAATCTTTATCTAATATTGCCAATTCTATTCTCCCAAATTAACGTATGTATAGGTTATTTTTCGCATATGTAGTCTTATCCTGGTGTGCTTGTGAAATCCCAACACAAAATGGCACATCCTTAACTCATATTGATTATGATCCTGTAAGCTATACCATTGATGCACCTGAAGGATTTCCACCTATGGAGATTCCCACGGACAATCCGATGACAGAAGATGGGGTGAATCTAGGTCGTCATTTATTCTACGATCCCATCCTATCTCGAGATTCAAGTATATCATGTTCAAGTTGTCATCGGATCGAAAAAGCCTTTACGGACGGATTATCTAAGTCTGTTGGTATTGAGGGACGAGTAGGTAGAAGGAATGCCATGTCACTTATCAACATAGGTTATTCTTGGGTACAAAATCGACCTCATAATTTTATGTGGGATGGTCGAATGGCAACCCTTGAGGATCAAGCTTTGGAACCTATTGAAGATCCTAACGAAATGGATGCTGACTGGAACACAATTATGGATCGATTGCGCAACCATGACCTCTATCCTACCTTATTCCGCAAAGCATTCGGTATTGAAAACACAGAGGAGATGGATAAATTTTTAGCAGCAAAAGCCATAGCACAATTTGAACGAATCTTGAATAGTGCTTCCTCTCGTTATGATGAGGATAGGTGGACTCCCTTTGTATATATGAATGCTCAAGAATTGAGGGGATTCCAATTATTTTTGGGTGATGCAGACGGCTCACCTGTAACTAAAGATGGCGAATGTGCTCATTGTCATTCATTTTCCAGCGGCAAGGCTTTGTTCGCTCGTAATGGATTTTCTAATAACGGTTTGGATTCGGTAGGTGCTCTGAATGAATTTATTGATCTAGGTCTTGGAGAAGTTACAGGGGTTGAACAACATAATGGTCAATTCAGAGAAGTTACCGTTCGTAATGTTGGGCTAACAGCACCTTACATGCATGATGGCCGATTCAACACACTTGAAGAAGTAATTGATCACTATACAAGTGGTGGACATCCAGCACCAAATTTAGCACCTGAAATAGCTACAGCACCAAGTCTTCGTTATTTTACAGCTCAGGAAAAAGAGGATTTAGTTGCTTTTCTTCATGCATTGACGGATACATCGTACTTGAGCCGAGACGATTGGAAAAGTCCATTCTAATAAGAAAATAGGTAAACTTGAATTACTTCTCTTGCGGTAACGCATTGAAAATAGATTGGATTAAGGCATCCAATAATTTTCCATCAGGACGCCAATCAGGTAACATGGCATCATTTTTCTTTGATTCAGACCATTGAAGTGTATTCTGTGTTTTGATTTGAGGCGAATGCATCGATGACCTCATGTACACTAAATACATAGAAGATAGACTTCCCAAAAGGAAGAATACAATAAAAGTTATCTGTTTAATTCGAACTTTCATGATGCTAATATAATGAAAATAAGGGATGTAGATACTGATTTAACAGGACTTAACAATTATTCGACCTGTTTTGCCATAGCTGAAACCATTTCGAGATCCACCAATGCTTTTTTGAACAGATCTGTATGCCTCTTCTCTCTTTCAACGGTTTGTAGTTGTCCAATCACAAATCCCAATATGGCCTCACATCGATCAAATTGATCATACGTAGCTTCAAAAAGAACCTCTTTCAATTCGTCCAATTGTTCTGGATCGTCCAACTCGATAAGACCAGCACGAAGGGCTCGTTGAAGTCGAAATTCATTCAACCCCTCTAAAATATAACTGTGGGGTGTAAGCGTTATGGTTAAGATCGTAAAAGCAAAGGGTGATCCCAGATGTTGTATCGAAAAACGCTTATAAAAAAATATGGGCTCCTCATTTAACTCCTCATTTTGTTGAAAACCATAAGGTTCCACCAATTGTCTTATTATATCGATATGATTATCCATGTTACTTTTGCCGCAATTGTTTATTTTTGTAAAAATACATCTTCATGCGCTGTTTTCAAATTATCGGCTTATTTTACCTTTGTTTGCATACCCTTCAAGCGCAACGTCACATTCCCTCGCCCTTAGAAATACTAACTTTTATAGAGGCATCACCACTAACCTATGAATTTGAACAATGGTTCGGACAATTTCAAACAGATAAGAAGACGTATATACCCTTTGGAAGTCAATTAGATACAACTTCATCTGATTTTGCTCTGATAGCATTCGACTCCATTTTAACGGAAGGAATATCCGAAAGAAATTGGGCAGAGCGCGCACTTCAAACAGAGAAACCTCCTTTTGAAAAGATCAAACAGATCTATAAAGAACAAATACAGAAATTCCCATCACATTCATTCCTAAAAAGTCTTCTTGGAAATTGTTACGTTCAAATGAACGATTACGACAACGCGATTCCATTACTGGACCAAGCGATTCAATTGAATCCATATGATGCCTTAGCACATTGGCAACTTGGATTGTGTCATTTACACAGACAAGAATTGAAAAAAGGTATTGACCATTTAGTGAGAGCCCACCTTTTAAATAGGAACCATAAAGGCATTAAAAATGCATTACTTACTACTCTTGCAAAGAATCAACAATCTTTCAATACATCATGGATATATGAACCTGTGTGTCAGATCCATAAAACAAGAGATACAGTGGTCATACAATCGAATGGGATGTGGTTATCCTATGGAATGTATAAAGCAGTATGGCTTTATGAACCTGACTATGATTACATACGGCGATCTATGAATTTGATGGATGGATACATTCAATCTGAATTAGAGGCCTGCATTGGAACATTTATGACCTACATCAACATGAAAAAAGATGACGAACGGACATTCCCATCTATGGACTATATAGGAAAATGTATTGAGTTAGAGATTCTTGAATCATTTATTTTGTATGAAAAAATTCTAGTAGACACACCGAGTCTGATATTTATGTTAAATCAAGAAACCATCGATACATTAATTCAATACCTTTTTACAATCCGTATAAAATAAAAAAAGCGCAGCGTGTTAAAAACAGGCTGCGCTGAAATATAAAGTTCGTAATCTATCGGAAAATTACATCGCCATAACTGGCCTTGATAGATTTCTTCAGCTCTTTACGAGCAAAGAAAATACGGCTTTTGATGGTACCAAGCGGTAAATCTAATTGATCAGCAATCTCTTGATACTTATAACCATAATAATGCATTACAAACGGAATGCGTATGGAATCATCTAAGTGCTCCACCATCTTCTCCAATTCTTTGATAAAGATTGAGGAATTGGCATCATTGATCACTGTCTTGTTACCACTGTTGATGTAAAAATTGTTATCAGTGGAATCTAACATGGTGTTCTGCTTGGATTTCTTGCGATAATCATTGATAAAAATGTTACGCATGATAGTAAAAAGCCATGCTTTCATGTTTGTACCTTCTCTGAACTTATCTTTGTTGACGAGAGCTCTAAAAGCTGTTTCCTGATAAAGGTCTTTCGAATACTCGTTGTTTTTTGTGAGTTTGAAGGCAAAACTGTAAAGAATGCCTTTCATTTGTTCTAGTTCCGTATCAAAATTAAGGGTTGCCATAAGCCAATATTTATTTTGTTACCCAATATTGTTTAATCAAATCTACAATTAATTAAACAAAAACCAAAATTTTGTTTAATTTTTTATTGAATATCTTAAACAAAATATGCGAGACTATTATAAATATTACCCTTTTTTGGCTTGAACACCCGATTGTAAAACATATACAGCATATCCTAGTGGACCAAGCATCAGACACAAAACTAGTATTGGAATACGTATATACATGGCTTTTTTACAAATTTTTTGCTGTATGTGGATCCCTACAAACAGATCAAACACCAAATAATGCAACCAGGCTAATAGCATAACTTCATCTCTTTGGAACGAGGATTTCAAAGCTTCGAAGTCAAACATATTGGTCAAGCCACCATGTAAGTATATTGAATAGGCGATCAGAATTGCATATAGTATAGACATAAACCATAAGAACGATGGATGATCCTGCCACATGGTGAATCGAGGCTCATTAGAAGTAAACAAAAAGAACCAAGGAATGAAAAATAAGGCGTTTAATGCTAGAAATGCAATTTCGTAGGTCATAGATCTGATTTTTTTAAACTAAGATCCATACTCTTACTTGAATGTGTCAAGGCACCTACGGAAATAAAATCGATACCTGTCTTACAATAGGCTTCTAAGGTTTCTAATGTAATTCCACCTGAGGCCTCTAACTCAAATTTCCCTTGTACCATTGAAACAGCACGGATAATATCCTCTGGCGAAAAATTATCCAGCATCATTCGTTGAAAGCCACCGACCTCCATAGCCTGTACTACTTCCTTATGGTCGCGCACTTCCACCGTGATCTCTAAAGAGAGGTTGTTCTCTTGTAAGTAATTATGTACTCGCTGAATGGCTTTTTGTAATGATCCACAAAAGTCGATATGATTATCTTTGATCATGATCCGATCATATAAGCCGTATCGATAATTGGTACATCCGCCAATACGAACCGCCCATTTTTCAAGAAATCGAATCAAAGGCGTTGTTTTACGAGTGTCTAATATCGTTACATTATAAGGCCTGGCTATATCTGCATAGATTCTGGACAGGCTGGCAATACCAGACATGCGCTGCATCATATTAAGCACTAATCGTTCTGTCGTAAGAATATCACGTGATAATCCTTCCACTTTAAATGCAATATCACCGACTTCAACAGGTGTACCATCTTTAATGTATGTTACAAATTCTATCGTTGGATCTACATGATGAAAGATACGTTTAGCCAAATCAACCCCAGCTAAAATGCCTTTTTCTTTGACCAGCAACTTGGCTTGTCCCCTGGTTGTGGGTGGAATACAAGCCAATGCTGTATGATCCCCCTCCTTTATATCTTCATCCAAACTCCAAATAATGAAACGTTCTAACTCTTTTTCATTGATAGAGGACATAGACTTACTTTTTTTATTAATTTCGGTTATACAACTAAGTTAGCAATTATTTGTTACGGTAGAGATTAATCCACTAAAATCCACAACTGATCGAGCTATGAAAATAGGTATTGTTTGTTATCCAACATATGGCGGTAGCGGTGTTGTTGCGACAGAGCTCGGAAAAGGTTTGGCGACGATGGGTCACATGGTTCATTTCATATCCTATCGTCAACCAGCACGTTTGGATGTATTTAATACCAATATATTCTACCACGAAGTACGTTTTGCCAATTACCCCTTATTTGATTATCCACCATACGAGACAGCCTTAGCTTCAAAGCTAGTGGATGTTGTAAAAAAAGAGCAACTGGATGTAATTCATGTACATTATGCGATTCCTCACGCGTCATCTGCGTACATGGCCAAAAAAATATTGATCAGTGAAGGGATATATATACCTACAGTTACAACACTTCATGGAACTGATATCACGCTGGTTGGTAAAAACGCTGCATATGAACCTGCAGTAACATTCGCTATCAATAAATCAGATTGTGTTACAGCTGTTTCAAAAAGTTTGAAAGACGACACTATTGAGTCTTTTAATGTTGAAAAAGATATTGAGGTAATTCCCAATTTCATTGATTTCAAGCGATTCAAAAAAGTAAATAAAGATCATTTCAAGCGAGCTATCTCACCTAATAACGAGAAAATATTGACGCATGTATCCAATTTTAGAAAAGTGAAACGCGTAGAGGATACAATACAAATTATCAAGAGCGTAAACCAGGCCATGCCATCTAAACTGCTATTGATCGGAGACGGACCTGAGCGTCAAAATATTGAACGTCTATGTCAAGAACTCCATGTGGAAGACCGCGTTCTTTTCTTGGGAAAACAAGACGCCATTGTCGAATTACTATCTATATCAGATCTTTTCATCATGCCTTCAGGTAACGAAAGTTTTGGACTCTCAGCTTTAGAGGCTATGGCATGTGAAGTCCCTATCATTTCATCGAATGTCGGTGGACTTCCCGAGGTAAATATACATGAACAAACTGGGTATTTATCAGATGTGGGTGATGTGGATGATATGTCTAAGAATGCCATTGCTCTTCTTAAAAACCCAGAACAACATCATCAATTCCGAATGAACGCGTTGCAACAAGCTCAACGTTTTGACATGACCCAAGTGATACCAAAATATGAGGCTGTGTATCAAAAAGCCTTATCTATGGTATGAAACTCAACGTTTGGAGGTAAAGAAATTTTTTATTAAAGCTGAGCACTGATCAGCAAGGACACCTGAAACAACCTGTGTCTTTGGATGAAGTACATTGTCACGGACCGATTGAAAACCTCTTTTCGTATCGCTTGCACCATAAATAATGGTTCCAATTTGAGACCAATACAATGCACCTGCACACATTAGACAAGGTTCTAAAGTTACATACATCGTACAATTGGTAAGATATTTAGCACCAATATATTTACTGGCTGCCGTTATAGCTAATATTTCAGCATGCGCTGTCACATCGTGATTTCGTTGGGTTTCATTATGTGCTCGGGCAATGATCTGCTGGTCAGACACAATAATAGCTCCCACAGGTATTTCGTCGTTCATAAGAGCCTGTTGGGCTTCCTTTAGGGCCTCTTTCATATAATAATCATGAGAGAATACGGAAAACATTGTATATTGTTTTGTTGTTAGACATCCGGTTCAATTACAAAATAACCATATTTTTAGCCAATGAGATCATTGTTCTTACTTTCTTTTTTCTCTCTTCTAGGTCCTATTGTTTTTTCTCAAGAAGCTGACCTAGTTTGGGATCTTGAACAATGTGTCGCATATGCAGCCGAAAACAATCTTCAATTACAACAGAGCGAACTGAATATTCAACAGGCTCAGTATAATAAGAAACAAGCCTTTTGGGCTCAGTTCCCAACAGCAAATGCAAGTTTTAGACATGGTGCTAACTTTGGACGCTCGATCGATCTGACCTCCTATAATTTTGTCAATCAGAGCACCCAATCCTCTTCATTGTCTTTGTCTCTGAACCAACCTATCTTCCAAGGGCTTCAAATTCGAAATACACTGAAACAAAGCCGAATCGATCTCGAAGCGAGTCAGCAGGATAAAAATCAACTCATTAATGATATATCGCTTCAGATTGCACAGACATACCTTAGTATACTACTAGCTGAAGAGAATTTAGGTGTTATACAGGCACAAAGTAAAAACAATAAAAATCAATATGATCAGACAATGATTCTGATCAAAAATGGTGCTATTCCTGAAAACAATCGCTTTGATCTTGAAGCTCAGTTAGCTCGAGATGAAGAATCCATTATCAATGCCCAAAATAGTGTTGATGTTGCTTACATGAATCTAAAAGTGCTCATCAATCTTTCGTTGGATCAACCCTTAAAAGTTAAAACAATTGATATTAACGCGTTCTCCCTTGAACCGGTAGATTATGAATTGGATGATCTTTTTCAAGAAGCCTTAGCTAGTCAAGCAAACATTCGAGCTGCAAAGCTTAGAGAAAAAAGTGCCGATATCGGTGTACAGATCGCTAAAGGGGCTCTTTATCCAGTAGTTTCAGCTTATGCAGGTTTAAATACAAATTTTTCATCTGCAGCACTACAGAACCAAGGTTTTGACACATCATTCATTGCATTACCCGGAGAAGTCTTGACGACCAGTGACCCCGTATTGGTGTATGTACCGAATATCAGTTTTAATCAAGGTGGGGTTATCCCCTACTTTGAGCAATTGGCCAGCAATACATCAGCTAATTTAGGTATCAACATATCAATCCCCATCTTTAATGGTATGCGTACACGCTTAAATATCAAACGAGCTGAATTGAGTAAACGAATAGCATCATTGAATACGGAGCAACTTGAAGTTACCCTCAAATCAAATATTGAACGTAGTGTCAATGATGTAAAAGCTGCTCAAAAAAGATTGAATGCAGCTCAAAAATCACTGATTGCAACACGACTTTCTGTTAAAAATACACAACGCCGATTTGAACTAGGTGTTGTTAATGCTTTTGAATTAACTAGTGTTCAAAACACCCTCCAAAGTATTGAATCAAACGTACTTCAGGCTAAATACGATTATATTTTTAAACAAAAAATCCTAGATTATTATCGTGGTAAAACGATAGAGATCAACTCATTCAG
>CAXQBA010000047.1:0-3133 GCA_964221885.1 Luminiphilus sp.
CCTGAATATCAACTAGAGATTGGAAAGGAAGTGCTAGCGGTAGACCCCAAATATTTCCGTCCAACTGAAGTGGATCTACTGATCGGTGATGCGACAAAATCAAAAACAGAACTATTACTGTAGATCAAGTCTGGGTTAAATTCAGAAATAATGGGATCGATCGCGTCGATAAGGTTGGTATTTGTCTTGTAATTTACCTTTCGGGAAAAAAAACTTATTCTACAAGATCGATATACAGAGGGGCTGAAGGCTATGACATTATAGCGGCAGTCAATTTGAGTTAAACGCTGTGTAAGTTCTCCCTCAGACGGAACAATAACACGTACTACATAGCCATGGGTGCGCAAGCCTAAGATCATATTGATCAAAGAACGATTTGCACCATAAAGCGCAGCATAGTGAGTGAAAAATAATATGTTCATGACGCACCGATATGGGATGCTGTGTTCCCATTTTTAAATGAGATCATCAATGATATGTTACTCAAAATAATTGAGTGTTACATATCCTCCATTTTTTAAGTATTGTTCTTTTTTCATCAACTTGAGGTCACTTTGCATCATATCCTTGACAATATAGTCAAGATCGTGTTCAGGTTTCCAGCCTAGTTTTGTATTGGCTTTTGTCGCATCACCGATCAGTAGATCCACTTCAGTTGGACGGAAATATTTGGGGTCTACCGCTAGCACTTCCTTTCCAATCTCTAGTTGATATTCAGGGTTGGAGCAGCTGGCAACATACCCTTTCTCGTGGATGCCATCTCCTTTAAAATCGAGTTCAACGCCAATTTCACGGAAACTCATTCGCACAAAATCTCGTACTGTTGTTGTTTTACCCGTTGCAATAACCCAATCTTCAGGCTCGTTAGCTTGCAAGATCATCCACATCATTCGGACATAATCTTTTGCATGGCCCCAGTCGCGTTTTGCATCTAAGTTTCCAAGATACAACTTGTCTTGAAGGCCAAGCGCTATTCTTGATGTAGCACGAGTGATTTTACGAGTTACAAAGGTTTCACCACGTAGGGGAGATTCGTGATTGAAAAGAATGCCATTACAAGCATACATATTATAGGCTTCTCGGTAATTTACGGTTATCCAAAAAGCATACATTTTTGCTACGGCATACGGGGATCTAGGATAGAAGGGTGTTGTTTCTGATTGAGGCACCTCTTGAACTTTACCATATAGTTCAGATGTGGAGGCTTGATAAATTCTCGTTTTATTTTCAAGACCCAACAAACGTACAGCGTCAAGAATCCTGAGTGTTCCCAAAGCATCCACATTACCCGTATATTCAGGTGTCTCAAAGGACACATGCACATGACTCATAGCTGCAAGGTTATAGATCTCATCTGGCTGTATTTCTTGGATGAGTCTAGTAATATTGGTGCTATCTGTCATGTCACCATAATGCAGAAAGAAGTTACGGTTGTTTACATGAGGATCCTGGTATAAATGGTCAATCCTGTCCGTATTGAAAAGTGATGACCGACGTTTCATACCATGAACCTGGTATCCTTTTTTTAATAAGAATTCACTTAAATAGGCTCCGTCTTGCCCTGTTACACCTGTTATTAAAGCTACTTTCATACGGGTATAAATATCTTCTTTTTCTAAGATTATAGATTGTTGAAATAATTTCTAACAACACAAAGATACGATTTATCTATGTTTAATCCTTTTTGAACCAAATGTATATTGATTACTTATATCAAAAAACGACCATTCTGATAGATCTTTTCTCCGTCGGCAAAGATCGCACCACCCGATGTCATATCGGCGATCATATCCCAATGAATAGAGGAGGTGTTCTTTCCGTTGTTCTGAATGTAAGCTTGACCAACGGCCATATGGACCGTGCCGCCGATTTTTTCATCGAAAAGGATGTTTTTCAGTGGACGTTTGATCCGGTGGTTGGTTCCAATAGCTGCCTCTCCAAATCGTCGTGCTCCTTCATCTATAGAAAATATTCTATCTAATAGTTTTCTTCCTTTTTTAGCTTCCCATTTTTCAATCCAACCGTCTTTAACCCAAAGGGTAATACCCTCAACCTCTTCGCCCCTGAAAATAGAGGGATATGAAAAATGGATCGTGCCATTTACGGAATCTTCAACAGGAGCTGTATAAACTTCACCTGATGGCATGTTGGTTTTACCATCCGAGTTTATCCAGATTCGATCTTGGGTAGAAAATTGAACATCGATATCTTCACCTTTATAGTGGATGTGTTTACATTTATTTAGATGATCAACAATTCGTTGTTGGTCTACACTTAAGGCCTTCCAACACTCAGCAGGATTATCTTCAAATAAATAACAGGCATTATAAATATGATGGCTGTATTCTTCAAGAGACAATCCAGCATTTTGTGCATTAGCAATGGTTGGGAATTCACAAAGCGTACGCTTCAAAGACAATGAAGCGGTTCGTTTGTAATAAAGGTCTCGTGTAGGCTTATTGGCCTTAGCAGCTTTTTTTGCATTGTCGTAGTTGACTTCTTGCGTATTTTTACTGTAGAAGGGGGCTCGGATAAATACATACCCGTCAAACTGTTCGACCGCCATCTGGTACAGTGGGTCTACATGAGCAAGTTGATCATCGTTTCCGTTATTTATGCGGATGAGGTCTTGGTCTCTAAATTGCATCTGAACATGAGGAATACCGCCAGCATTAATAATCTCCCGATACAATGGACGAACTAAAGGTTCTGCTAGAGTTGTAGTTTGTATCAAAACCCGATCACCAGGCTGGGTGCTAATACAATAGTTTGCGATCAAATGACCGTATTTGTCAAGAATATTAGTTGACATATTATAATTTGTCTTTTAGAAATTGTCCAGTGTACGATGTTTCAACTTCGAGAATACCTTCTGGCTTACCTTGATAGATCAAGTGGCCACCCAATTCACCTCCTTCAGGACCCAGGTCAATCAGGTAGTCGGCACATTTAATGACATCCATATTGTGTTCAATCACAATTACAGTATGGCCAATTTCGATCAATTCGTTGAAGGCTTTCAATAGTTTATTGACATCGTGAAAATGAAGGCCTGTTGTAGGCTCATCAAATATGAATAGTATTTTGTCTTTGCTGTTTTTCTCACCTAAAAAGGAAGCAAGTTTCACACGTT
>CAXQBA010000048.1:0-5847 GCA_964221885.1 Luminiphilus sp.
TCCATATTATCGGGATAACCTGCCGCAAAAACAAAGAATTGTCCACGATGATCTTCCATACGTTTCAATATTGTTTGGATGGCCTCGTTACCAAAATCAGAAGACCCTGCTAAGGAACCATTTCCACCACTCGTCAGTGCATAGGCTTCATCAATAAATAAGACGCCTCCCATCGCATCATCAATCTTTTCAGCAGTCTTAATAGCTGTTTGACCAACATAACCAGCAACGAGTCCCTGACGATCTGTTTCAACCATATGACCCCGCTCAAGAATCCCAAGAGCCTTGTATATTTTTGTAAGAATACGGGCGACAGTTGTTTTACCAGTACCAGGGTTTCCAACAAAAACGGTATGTAAATAGAACTTATTAAGTACATCACGTTTACTTTCACGATAGAAACGAACCAGTTGAACCATTTGATTGATCTCATCTTTGATGTTCTGAATTCCGATCAATTGATTCAGTTCAGTTAATGCGATATCCAAAAGCTTTTCATCCACCGGAAGATTCGGTGTGCGATTTGGTTTCTTGATTTCTATGTTCAATATATCCTGTTCGACAACCGTTTCAAGGCTTTCTTTCGTATGTTCTTCATCGTTTTCAGACATGATTCGAAGTCCAAGCTCGATTTTTGCCTGATCAATTAGATCATAGACAAATCGAGCATTACCAAATGAACGGTCTCTATTTCGATAGGCCTCAATGATGATCTCATCCATCAATTTGGTCGAACGTTTATCAAGTACCACTTTTTTCTTTTCACAAGCATAAGATGCGATAGCTGATAATTCGTTCGGCAAGTAATCTGCAAAGGTGAAATATAATTTAAATCGAGACTTCAAGCCTGGATTAGAATTCATGAAATGCTCCATCTCTTTAGGATATCCTGCAACAATAACAGCCATATCTCCTTGACCATTCGACATTTCTTTGACTAAAATCTCGATCACTTCTCTACCAAAGTCTTTGCTATCGTCATTTGAACGAGCAAGTGCATAAGCTTCGTCGATAAATAATACACCACCCCGAGCTTTTTCGATCGCTTCCTTAACTTTTGGAGCCGTTTGACCAATGTATTCACCTACTAGATCCACTCGATCAACTTCATGGACATGACCTTTACTGAGTAAGCCCATACTTCGGTATAATTTCCCCATCATTTGTGCAACAGTAGTTTTTCCAGTGCCTGGGTTACCAATGAATACTGAGTGTATATTGATCTCTTCTTCTTCCTCAAACCCATTTTCACGTCGTAGCTGTAAGAATTGAAGATAACTTGCATGGTCTCGAACCTGTTGTTTGATGTCTTGTAGTCCGATCAGATTATCCAATTCTTGAATGACATCCAAAAATGAAATATCTCCATCCAGATCTTCCTGCAGAACCACAGGCTGAAGATTGTTCGGTAGAAATGTACCAGAAATTCCTTCTTCAAATTCATCACTTACCTTAAATGGAATGATGGCTATGAGTTTATCCATGAAAATGATCTCGGCAGTATAGTCGTCAGGAGTCCAAGAACCTTTGATATTCGATCCCCAATGTAAAGATATATCGATCTGTTCATCATCTTTGTCAACATGATGCAACTTGGTCGTCTGTCCTTTTAATTCACGTGCACCGTTGAAGAATTTTACAAAGATCTCACAATACCAATTTTGACTTCGTAGATAATTGGTCAAGGAAACCTCAGTGTAAATATAGCGCGTTTCATCTTTGGAGAAGGTCTTATAGTAGTTTCTACTTTCTTTAGAAATATCGTCATATGGACCCTCATACAACTTTAGTGATTTGAGGTGAAAATAGGAGAGCGGGTCAAAATTCTTTTCACCATTCTCTTCAATATAGAAATATTTGGTGGACACTTTTTGACCATTAATGTATGCTTCCCAGTAGTAGGTTCCTTTTTTCCAGAACGCACCAAATTTCTTATTGCCCCAACCTTCCCGGATGTATACGATATTATCGTATTTAGATACTTTACGATCAAAATTAAGATCGCATAATTCTTTTCTGCCCTTTTTAAGAGAATAACATTTCAGATTGATCTTAACATTCCAGTCTTCATCATCGAAGAGTTTATTGTAGAAGGATAATTCCGCATAGACGTACGTTGTTTCGTATCTGTCAAAAACTTGACGATACTTTTTCTTATTATCAGAAAGCCATTCCGTGGAGCAGTAGGCTTTGAGATCACGAAATTTAAATTTTACAAATGTTGGATCAAGTATTCTCGACATAGGTAGTATGTAATGGTAAAGTCTAGTTAATATACGATTTGTTGCTGATTTGTTTGTGTATTTTTCTATTTTAATAGAATCGTTAACACATCAATATTGATCTAACCTTGAGAGATATATTCAAAAAATGGCAATTGAATGAATCATTACATTACTTAGTTTATGATGATGTTTGTGCTCTATGCAACGCATGGGTTCGATTTGTGATTCGGAGAGATCATGCGGATGTTTTTCGTTTTATTGCCTTACAGTCTGATTTAGGTCAACAGCTTGCCGGTCGCATTGATGTGAAAGAAGGTATTGAAACGGTTATTTTACTTTCTTCAAATAAATTATACACCCAGTCTGATGTGTCTTTTAAGTGTTTGCGAACTTTAGGAGGTGGATGGTTATTTTTTATGGTGTTTCTTTTGGTTCCCTCTTTTATTCGAAATAGTATTTATCGATTGATCGCAAAGAATCGATATCGTTGGTTTGGGAAATATGATCAATGTCCTATAATACCCGAGAATTGGCAATATAAATTTATACATTGAGATTGGCATTATTATTTCATGGTGTTTGTACATTAACGAAACAGATGATTTGTATTTTTCTTTTATGTTTGATAAGCCCTCTGATGGCGCAAGAGTTGAGTTCAAGTTCATCTCAATACCTGTATGAGAAGAAAGATCCAATGGCTATTGAGATCACCCTTGACAAGTATACAAAAGATAGTGATGTTCCATGCTCCATGCAGATCTCGGGTGTATCTTGTTCTTGGGATCATTCAGCCGTTATTTTAACGCTTGATTCTTTATTGAAAAATACGTCATTGAATGAGTTGCAACAAATGAATGCAATACTTTACATTGATAAATCCATTCCTTTTAAATATTTTAAAACGATCACAGTTTGGTTGCATTTTTATGGACTTGATCAGGTATTTATAGCAATGGACCAATCGGGTCGAGTGGTATATGTTCCATATGAACTTATTCAAGAGCTCAACTATACGACTATTAGCAAAGGAATATATCCTGATCTAGATGCTTTGCGTGTTGTAGGGAAAATCTACCCAAGTACTATAAAATTAGAAAGATTGGAAGTAGTAAACCGAAACTATTCAAGACCGATGGATTATTTTCCTACCAATGTTACAGATGTAATTGTAGATTCAATAGGGCATATTCTATATAAAGGTGAAATAAGTAATCTAGTGAGTTTCAGTACAATGTTACAGATGTCACTTTTAGAGAATTATGGTGAATCATCTCAGCCCGCCTTACCGAAATCATACTTATGGATTGATTACCAAATCGCAACAACTTGTACATTCGACCAGTTTATTCAATCGTACATATCTGCTATCGATGCATTCTATGCTCTGTGGGATGAAAAGTCATTCATGAACTTCGGAATTCCATTTGATGAGTTGTCTAAGGAGCAACGAATGCAGACAAAGGAGTCAGCCCCTTTACTTATTACTGTTCACGACGAACTTGTACGGTCATTTATCCGATCCAATCCTCAAAAAGAACCCATTAAATGGCGAAATGTAACCTCAGACTAGTATTCTAGAACAGCGTCCATATTAAAGATCTGCTCTACACACTCTGCTACATCTTTCCCTGAGCTTTTAGATAAAATCCAAGCCGATAGAACAAAATAATACGAACGTTTGTCCATGTCTAGATCAATAATATGATTGTGATAAAACTCTGAAAAGGCATGTTGAAGTGTTTCTTCATCACACATTCGGTGGTTTTTGAGGTTGATACAACGTTTGATAAGATCAATCAGGTCCATGCCTATCGTCATGTGCCTGAACTTAGTATTTAAATAGCGACTTATAGAACGAATCAGACTCTCCAACAAAATGAAATTCTGATTTTCAAAATGAGGGATCAATCCGAGTATGCGCGTTTCCATTTGTAGATCAGGACGATAGTTTCCAATATTTAACTGCAGACAAGTATTATAGAAAAGTAACGCCT
This sequence comes from Luminiphilus sp., assembly GCA_964221885.1. Lineage (GTDB taxonomy): Bacteria > Bacteroidota > Bacteroidia > Chitinophagales > Saprospiraceae > Aureispira. Next base: position 4,220 of record CAXQBA010000048.1, read on the forward strand.
CTGAATAATCTTCAAGAATAATCGCTGTTTTAAGGAGATAGAAATGAGCATAAAAGGACAGGTCGTCTGTCAGATAGCCCAGTTTATCTGCCATTGCAATATGCTTTTTAAGTTCTTTTCGAATGTTCTTCAGCGATATTATGTCATTACGTTGAGAATAGATCAAACATTTCATTGATAAGCTGAACAAGGTTTCCTTTACCTTGAATTCGGGATCGAATGTATACTTATCCAAGATCTTTTGAGCTTTATCAAAATACTCATCAAAATATTGATTGTATTTATATACTTTGCAAGCATCTTGAATATTAGCCAAAGCAATCATGTATTGTTTTGGCATGGCATCTATGAAATGGGGATTGTTTTCAAAAATAGCAACGTCTTCACGACTGGATGCAAAAAGTTGATCGGTATTTGTATTCATGTAGGCCAACATACTGTCGTTCAGAAACGCATACCGTTTTGAACGAAACGTGAATGGTTCGTTTTGAGGCGGCAGGATTCGTTCATTGAAAGCTGTATTAGGACCATTCTTTCGAAGATGGATAACCTTTTCCAAACTGTGATTGAAATATTGTTGTTCAATAACAAGATTCTCAATATATACCTTGTCATTTTGAATCTCGTTCTTCATGTAATTTTCAACGCCTTTGACATCATGACTAAGACGGTAAACATTTCTTTTCCATTCATTAAGGCTTAAAAGAATCGTCCATTTTTCGTGCTTGAGTGCAAGTTTTTTTGCCTTGCGGATCAATTTTTCACAATCACTATACATTTCCTTTGAATATAAAATACTTATATCAGTCAAGTAATTGTATAGAACAATATCAATCGTATTCTGAGCATGATAATTTCGTAGAGCTTTCTGAATCTGCTGAAATAAATATTTCTTGATTTCAGAAAAGTTATTGACAAAATCGTAGTCCTTGAACTGATCAATGATCTTTTCTTCATGATATTCTTCCATGGCATTAATAGCATCGAAGAGTAGAGTGTATTTACTTGAATCTCTCTTTTGTTGTAAGAGGCCAAAACGTTTAAAGTATCGCTTTTCACTTGGACTCATCTTCTTAATGAGCGTGAAGAGTGCTATGGATGGTGTTTTCATAAATTTGGAATGGTTTGGGACTCAAATATAAGAAAAAAAAACGGGAAGAAAACAAATGTATTAAATAAATATATATATGAAATATGCTTTTTTTTATTACCTTTGCTAAAAGATTTTTATGCAACAGTTTCTCATTACTTTTCTACTCATTTTTGCCGTTTTCTTTGGCTCATTCCTTCTGATCAATATTAGACAGATCTTTACGGGAAAAGATTTTAGAGGTACTTGTGCTCAAAATAATCCTCTTCTTAAACAGAAGGTTGGTGAGTGCGGACTATGTGGAAAAAAAGGGGATGAGGTTTGTCAGAATCCTGAGCTTCCAAAAACTTAAATTATAAACTATCTAATGGTTGGATTAGATCAACATCACTTGTGTCTAAACAACCTGTCGGTTCATCTGACATAATCCAGATATCGATACCAGTTCCTTGTGTGCTTTCTTCACCAGGAGTAGGAGATTGTTTCCAAATCCAGGCACTCATTGTATCGTTGATGACCTGATTGCAGTGGATAGTTC
>CAXQBA010000049.1:0-7210 GCA_964221885.1 Luminiphilus sp.
AGACACCCATTCGATGGCACCCAATTCGATCCATCCCACTCTTTCCAGTTCGTAGGATTATGCCAATCAAGGTTGGTTGATTCTTCGAAACGCATGGTCTTAGATACGCCGTTATTAAATATCCAAGAGCCAATATTTTCACCTCTGTCAAGTCCATTATTGACAACATATGATCGATTACCAGATGCATCGCAGGTCATCAATTCAACAATGCATCTATCAAATGTTAGTGTGCCAGCATTTTTTTTACGTATGATGCCAGGATAAATATCATACCCTTTTAAATGTACAAGCTTTTGACAATCTGAAAGAGTAGAAAAATGATCGATCTCGAAAACCGCTGTCGAATAGGGTGTGTTGTGTATGTAGTGTTCGTGACCAGACGCCATGAAAATAGTATCAATCGATAGATCTGTATCCGTAAAAATTGAATTTGCATTTACAACCAATCGGTTTATTTGAGCATTACCATAAAAGTTCATGAATTCATTTGTGATAATGTGATTATAAGATAATCCATTGCCAAGATCACATCCTTGTTTATGATTGGCTGATTGATTGAAAATTATTTGTGATCCTACATTTGAAAACACATTGAAATTGGATGTGGATGTGTTGAAATCAAGATTTAATGCCAATGAACCTGAGTTTTTTCGTCCAAATAGTTCAATGGTTGAACTGTCAATAATAATGGAACGTGTAGAAGAGTTATTATTGGAGTAGATGAAATCAGCTCGGACATACTGTTTGTTTGTATTAAATGACCCATTCTTGATCACGATTGATCCGCTTGGAATTTGAGAACTGTAGTTATTTGGGCTTTCTTGAAAATCGTCAACATAAAACGAATCTAAAAGCTGCCATTCCGTATTTAGACCACCGTCAAAAGTGATATAGTTTAGTGTTAATTCATTGCCATTTAACTTGATAAATTCAGTACCTGACAAAAAGGATCTAAAACGAAGAATTCCAAGAAAATTAAATCTGGAATTTTCACTCAAATGAAATGAACCATAAACATCAAAATTTATGGAAGAATTAGAACTTGCAAAAGTCACAATGGAAGTCGAATTCAAAAGTGAATCAACATATAGACTTTTACAACTGGCATTAGAGGTGAAATTTACTGTAATTGGTGTGCCTGTATTTAAGGCTGATCCCATGAAATAACAATTATCAGAAGATATAGGTGCCTGTGAAGATACAGAACCGTTGATAGACCCTACACGCCATTTTGTGTTGTCATTAAAATTGCCAGAACCACCGACCCAATAAAGATCTAAGGCATTTAGATAATTAGAATGCAGAACGAAAACAATGAATAGGGTTGTGAATAGGTATAGTTTATTCATAGAAGTTCATTTTAACAGTTGGTAGATTCTATTAACCCAAAACCAATCCATTGTTATAAGTGATTGAAAGTGAACGATATAGTTATGTATTGCAATGATGAGATATTCTAAAAAATAGAGTCTTTCCAATTTATGGAAACTGCTAGTTCGAACTATTTTTTAATTTTTATATCTTCGTAAATAAAAAATGGATGTAAAGAAAACCGTTGCTTTTTTAGCGCCCTATGTCAATAAACAACATCCTCGGATTGCAGTGGTCTTGGGAACAGGGCTTGCAAAGTTTGGTGATTCTATTTCCATAAAAGATCGTATCCCTTATCAGTCAATTCCTGGATTTGTTGCTTCAACTGTACCGAGTCATTCTGGTGAATTTATTTTTGGAACTATTTATAGTATTCCCATTATCGCTTTGTCAGGTCGGTTTCATTACTATGAGGGATACAATATGCAACAGGTTACATTTCCGATTCGTGTACTTGGTGAATTGGGCGTCTCTACTTTACTATTGTCAAACGCAGCTGGTTCTGTAAATCCATCATATTCAGCCGGTGATATTATTTCAATACGCGATCACATTAATTTATTTCCTGAGAACCCTTTAAGAGGAACAAATAATTCCAAATGGGGCGTTCGTTTTCCTGATATGATGTTTACCTATTCACAAAGGTTGTATTCCTTGGTAAAATCAATTGCTCAGAAAAATAACATCAATGTTCAACAGGGTGTATACGTTGGAACACAAGGTCCAAATTTGGAAACACCAGCTGAGTATGCTTTTTTTAATACCATAGGAGGTGATCTAGTAGGGATGTCAACCATTCCAGAAGTTATTGTTGCTAAACATATGAATATGGAAATATTAGCTTTATCTGTTGTTTCCAATGTTTGTTTTCCAATAGATAAGCTTACTGAAACAACAATGGAAGAAGTTATTCAAGTCGTTCAGTCGGCAGAGCCAAAACTAAGTATTATATTTGGTGAATTAATTCAAGAAATAGGGCATGATAGATAAATTAAGATCATTAAATGATAAATATGAGATGTTGCAGGACCAGCTGTCAGATCCTGAGGTTACATCTGATATGAAACGTTATTTGAAGCTAAACAAAGAGTATAAGAATCTGGAGCCATTTGTTTTGGCATATAAAAAGTATGATGAAATGCTTTTGCGCATAGATGAATGTAAGGAGATCATTTCTGATAGCGACGATGACGAATTCATTGAAATGGCTAAGATGGACTTAGATGAATTATTGGCGGAAAAAACACCTTTTGAAGAGGAACTAAAATATATGCTGATACCTAAAGACCCAGAGGATGAAAAAGATGTTAATATTGAAATTCGATCTGGTACTGGCGGTGATGAAGCTGCTATTTTTGCAGGTGACCTACTTCGGATGTATGAACGCTTCATTGATGGTAAAGGTTGGAAAAGAGAATATATCAATGCTAACGAAAGTGAGTCAGGAGGTTTTAGTAAGGTAGTTTTATCTGTTAGTGGTGATAATGTATATGGAACCTTGAAATACGAGTCGGGCACACATCGTGTACAGCGTGTTCCTAAAACAGAATCACAAGGTAGAGTTCACACATCTGCTGCAACGGTTGCCGTTATGCCAATTTTTGAGATGGAAGATGTGGAGATAAATAAGGCTGATTTAGAATGGGACACGTTTCGGGCAAGTGGTGCCGGTGGTCAGCATGTCAATAAAACCGAATCAGCTGTTCGTGTAACGCACAAACCTAGTGGTGTGGTCATTGAGTGTCAAGATGGTCGATCACAGTTAAAAAATAGAGAAATAGCACTTCAAAAACTCTATGCCAAGTTGTTTGAATTACAACGTCAAGAACATGAGGATAGCATCTCAAGTCTTCGAAAAGAATTAGTTGTATCTGGTGATCGGTCAGCTAAAATACGCACCTATAATTACCCGCAGAACAGGGTTACAGATCATAGGATTAATTTCACGAAGCATAATCTAACTGAAGTTATGGATGGTGCATTGGGCGAATTCATAGAGGCTATTCAGGTTACATACAACACCGAGAAACTAAAAGCTAGCGAAGACATCTAGTCTGATAATGCATTCGCTAATAATCTATGAAAGTGGTGAACACCTGTTTCTTTTGTTGGAGAAAATCGACCACGAGTGTAGAATTGTGATTTAAGTCCTTGATGAACTCGTTCTACAACCACCTCATCTTCAAGCTCGGTTTGATGAATATCTTCTTTTGAAAAATCAACTGCTCTTTTGTCATTGAACAGGTATGTTTTGAAATGCACTCGTGTATGGTTGCGATCGATCGGTTCAACCACATTTACAGATAAGCCCCAGGTGTAAAAATTCAACATCAAGTTTGGGAAGACCCACCAATAGAATGCAAAAATATCTTTTCCAGCATATGGGCTATCTTCAGGAATAGATTGAAATGATGGACTTCCAGGTGATGCGACACCTAATTGAAGGCTTGCATAAGGATATAATTCAGTGTCGTATTCCTTTTGATCAAGGTGTTCATTGAGTCCTGGATGGACGAATGGTACATGGAATCCTTCTAGAAAATTATCGCAGTACAAAGACCAATGTGCATTGATATGATAGGTATGAGAATCTTTCTCAGAAAAGATCAGATTATGGATATCATACCATTGCATCCGTCGAATAATAGGATTGAATATTTCTTCAAATGAAAGGGTAGGAGATATGTTAGCAAACAATAATGATTCCCATTGATGCAAGGAGATATGATTTAGATGATCATCATCAGATGGAAAATGTTCAGCGTCATTGAATGAAGGCATGCTTTTAAATTGGCCATCAAGTGAAAAACAACGCCCGTGATAGCTACAGGACAATACTCGGACTGGACCTGGTTTTTCTATCAATATCATACCTCTATGTGTACACACATTCGATAAGCAATTTAATATACCTTGCTTATTTCGTGTAAGAATAAGCGGTTCATTAATACTATTTGGAAGTAAAATGAAAGGGTGAGCATAATTTAATTCAGGTACTAAATTGATGTCACCAATAAAGTGCCAATTCGATTTAAAAACAAGATCAATAAGCTGTTGGAAAACATCATCTGATTGATAGAATCGAGCAGGTAATGTACTTGCTTTTCGAATATCTGGATGTATATCAAACATTGGACAAGAAAATTATTACAGAATGGAAGCAAATATTATAAAATACTGCAAAACCCCCAAATCAAATGTTAACGGAAATATCCTGAATGATCGGATTTCTGACATTTGATGGATCTTGATTATAGATATCCATCAAATAGTTATAGACATCAGGTAATTGTTCCTTCATACTGTTGGGGCAACTGAAAAAGTGTTCAGAGGCCATTTCAAAGATCTCCATTTGACCTAAGCCAGTGTAAAGAAATTGATATCCAATCTTGAAATCACGAATGTGATGAAGGTGTACTAATAATTCTTTAAAATCACCATCATAGGGGATATCGTCATCTTTAATACCTTGCTCGAGTTTTAGAATTTTTGCCATACCATGAATCCCAGAGTTATAATAATTTTGAGGGTTTTTTAATCCTTTAGTAAAATAGTCTATGGATAAAAGAAGACAGTCAAAAACATCTCTGTTGACTTCGACATGATGGAGTTGTGTATTAATATCAGGTGTGATAAATTCTTTAGGGAAAAGTACAACCATACCAAGGTTCTTGAGAAATTCCTTTTGATAAGTTTGTCCCATTGTTAATTGAATACCTGTAGCACAAACTAAAAGTTGGAGGTCACCTGGAACTTTTTTCAGCAACCGCATTTGAAAGCTCTTTTGCATCCTGAAAATACTAAGTCTATTTTCAAACTCTCCCTTAAGTCGAATATTTAATTCGCGATAATAAGGAAAGAACATAGCTAGTATATTCTTTTCTTTTTCGCTGAGTCCAGGGGGGTATTTGGCATACCACCATTCATTGATTCCATGACGGATCACAAAACTTCCAATCCCAATAGCTAGTGGAACGACACCTATCCATTTAACACTATCAGGTAGGCTATCATTGTAGGCTAAATAGAAAAGGACTAGAGATAAGATCAGATTAGGAACGGCGATCAGGGCAGCTAGCATTTTGAGAATGATTTATAAGAAACAATATACATTTATTAAATTAAATTACTTAATTTGATTGTCTATTAAAACAATGCGAAATATGGAAATCAATCGATTATTTGACATACCCATTTACCAAAAAAAGGTCGGTGGATTAAAGGCTGCTATTGGAGGTAAACACGTAGAAGGTCATAATTATAGCTATTCAACCAACGAATTTGTCAACTATGCTAACAAGGTTAGTAGAGGTTTGTTGAAATTGGGACTGAAACCCGGCGATAAGGTAGCGCTCATTTCATATAATAATCGTCCAGAATGGAATATCATGGATATAGGCATGGCGCAGTTAGGCGTTATCAATGTTCCAGTATATCCTACGATCAGCCCAAGAGATTACATCTATATATTCAATGACAGTTCTGTCAAATATTGTTTTGTAGGTCATGGTGATCTAGTCGATAAAGTTCGAGAGGCGCAAAAAGATCTGCCACTTTTAGAAGGGATCTTTACATTTGATCAAGCTGATGCGACTGGAGCAGACGCGAATGGGAAGCCCATACGTTTTTGGGAGGATATTTTTACCGATGATGGACAAGATGAGGCAAAACAGATCAGTGACTCTATAAATCGAGAAGATTTGGCCACGATTATTTATACCTCAGGTACTACAGGTGATCCAAAAGGGGTCATGCTATCGCATGGAAATATACTTTCGAATTTAGAAGCGGTGCTTCCTCTTGTTCCGATCGCACGTGGTGATACGGCGTTGAGCTTTTTACCACTTTGTCACATATTTGAGCGTGTGGTGACCTATGCATACATGTGTAGTGGTGTATCCATATACTATGCACAAAGTGTCGATACATTGGGTGAAAGTTTACTGGAGGTTCGACCTCATTTTTTCACAACGGTTCCTCGTTTATTAGAAAAGGTATATGAAAAGATCATTACAAAGGTCAAGCAAGAAAGTGCTGTAAAACAGAAGATCTTCTTTTGGGCAGAGTCCCTTACGAATTCCTATCAATTCGGTCAAAAACTAAACTGTATTGATAATCTGAAATGGATAGCCGCAGAAAAGATTGTTTTTGGGAAACTGAGGGATCGTCTTGGAGGTCGGGTAAAAGGAATTTTAACGGGAGCTGCTGCTTGTCCTAAGAAAATGGCTCAGTTCTTTTCTGCAATAGGTATTCCTGTTCGAGAAGGATACGGTATGACAGAGACATCACCTGCTATTGCAGTGAGTGGCTATGAAGATAATATGGCTTTGTTGGGAACAGTAGGTCCGATTATTTCTAATGCTGAGGTTAAGATAGATATTGATGAAGAAGCTTATGGACCTATGGCGGGAGAGATTCTAGTGAAAGGTCCGAATGTGATGATGGGCTATTATAACAAGCCTGATAAAACAGCAGAGGTTATTGATAAAGATGGTTGGCTTCATACGGGTGATGTAGGACGTTTTATTCGTAAGGGAAAAGTTGATTTTCTCAAGATCACAGACAGAAAGAAGGAGCTTTTCAAGACATCTGGAGGTAAGTATGTAGCTCCTGCCTTTATTGAGGGCAAGTTCAGAGAGAGCTTTTTGATCGAACAATTTATGGTAGTAGGTGACGGACGAAAATATGTTATAGGAATCATTTTGCCGGCTGTTGATGCACTAAAGGACTGGGCTGGTCAGCAAGGAATATCTGTTCAACAATACGATGAGCTTCTAAAAGATCCTAAAGTGGTGTCGATGTATGATTCGATCGTTAAAAAAACCAATACATTCTT
>CAXQBA010000050.1:0-2157 GCA_964221885.1 Luminiphilus sp.
GAATCAGTCAAAAGGTAAGAATCGATCACATGGTCATAAAAAGACATCAAATCAACATAAAAACAAGCCTGATAACCAACATGGAAACGCATCAAAAAAGTCTAAAAATGATTAAAATAGTTTTTGGTTTTATTTTCTTTCTGATAATAGCAGAAATTCAAGCGCAAACAGCTGACACACCTAGTGAGTTAACTATGAACGAGGCTGTGATGGGTCGTTGGGGGGCATTTTACCCAAATAGAACTCGATCTATCTCATGGATGAATGATCAGTTTTTTACGTTTCAAAAAACGAGAAGTAAGGATACTCTTTTTATTTGTAACAGCCAGACACATAAGGTTGATGTACTCACAACCTTAGCTGATCTAAATAAATCAACGCAATTAGAGTTATCATATTTACCATCTATGAATTGGATAACGGAAGATCAATGTGTATTTCAGACACGTCAGAAAGTGTACTATTGTAATTATCAAGATGCTAAATGGTCTATTGCTCATACGATATCAATACCCAAAGGAGAGAATATACATTTTCATCGTAAAAGTATGCAACATGCCTATACGATTGACAATAATGTCTATACTCAAAACAATATAGGCGAAACCAAACAGGTTACTCGCCATGAAGACCCAAATCTAGTGGCTGGTCAGGCAATAGCTCGATCTGAATTTGGAATAAGAGAGGGGTTGTTCTGGTCAAATACAGGTGCTAAACTTGCATTTTATCAAAAGAATGAATCTAATGTTGGCACGTATACACTTTTGGATCTTTCATCGCAACCTGCAAAGAATACTACGATAAAATACCCTATGGCTGGGCAAGCTAGTGAAACGGCTAAACTAGGAATCTATGATGTGGCAACTGGAAAGTCTTTATATCTTAACGTTTCTGGTGAGAAAGATCAGTATATCACTAATTTTGGTTGGGGCCCCAAAGACAAATATGTTTATATAGCTGTTGTTAATCGCGATCAGAACAAAATGCGATTGGATAAATACCTTGCTGGTAATGGCACGTTTGTCAAAACGCTTTTTGAGGAAACTCATGAAAAATATGTTGAACCCGAAAATCCCGTATACTTTCTACCGGATCAAGAATCATTTTTGTGGCAATCAGAACGAGATGGTTACAATCATCTATACCTTTACAAAGATGATGGAACACTTCAGTTTCAGGTTTCAAGCGGAAATTGGGTGGTTAAACAGATCCTCGGGATCAGCGAAGACCAAAAAGAGGTGTTTTTCTTGGGAACGTCTACGGATGGTATGTCAACCTACGTATACTCAGCTTCATTGGTTAAACCTCAAAAACCAAAATTGCTCATTGATGATCAAGGATCAAAGACTGTTTATGTATCTAATAATATGAAGCAGGCTGTTTTATTTGAAAGTCAAGCCAATGCGCCACACAAAGCGTACTACACATCACTTAGTAGGATAAAGAAACAGTATTTTCATAAGGCAGTCGATCCATTTGATTCTAAGAAAATGGGGGAGACCAAGTTATTAACTATTCGAGATGCTTCCAACACATATGATTTAAATACACGGGTTATATATCCTTATGATTTTGATCAATCCAAGACGTATCCTGTACTCATATATGTGTATGGAGGTCCACATGCCCAAATGGTGAATGCCTCTTGGATGAATGGAGCTCCACCCTGGATGCATGTTGTTGCAAATAACGGATTTATTGTAGCAACTGTCGACAACCGAGGCTCAGCCAATCGTGGATTTGATTTTGAAAATTGTATTCATCGTCAATTAGGAAAAGCTGAGATGGCGGATCAAATGCAATTGGTCGAATGGCTCAAAGGTCAAAAATATGTTGATCCGGATCGATTGGCTGTACATGGCTGGTCTTATGGTGGGTATATGACTATATCCTTATTACTCAATTATCCTGATGTTTTTAAGGTTGGAATAGCTGGAGGACCAGTTACAGATTGGCATATGTATGAAGTGATGTATGGTGAACGATATATGGACCGGCCAGATGAGAATCAAGATGGGTATGAAACGACAAACCTTTCCAATAAGGCGGATCAATTAAATGCTAGATTGATGATGATACATGGTACAGTAGATGATGTGGTTGTGATGCAACACAGTATGCAATTGGTAAAAGCATTTGTTGAATCTGGTAAACGTG
>CAXQBA010000051.1:0-6186 GCA_964221885.1 Luminiphilus sp.
ATAAAAATTCTGTATGGAGATTTCCTGACAACTCTAATAAGATCAATGGATTAAAGGTATACCACTTAACTATATCAACTCCTTTAGAAGACCAAACAGCACGGATCAAAAATAGGGTCAGCAATTCAATGACGAGTACTAAAAAATGAAACCAGATGATAGCACTCAAGATAGAATCACCAGAGATCCAAGCTACAAGAGCAAAAAAAGCTTGCGTTAAAGGTGGATAAATCGAATAGAGATGTGGCGAATTCATAGATTCACGCATAAACTCCATACTTGAACCCAAATCTGTCACCTCGTTAGGTATGGTACTATACGCATTGATTCCTTTCAGCCAAATATGACCATCCCATAAGTATCGCCAAATATCATCAGATAAAAATGGAATTGCATCTATAAATATAAGACGTAAAATAACACTTAGTCCAATAATCTGCCCCCATGTCATCTTGATCTGACAGATGACATAATACCATATAAAAAGTAGTATATAGAGTGTCGTTGATAGTATAAAAGCAGATCTGGGAATCAAATATCCCAAACTGATCAAAATACAAATCGGAAAAAAAACTAGAAAGACGTTATAATTCTGAATTGTTTTCATTCAAACCCGATATACGAATCAATTAGTGAAAGAAGATGCGGAACACAATCTGTTGATAGTTCATTTTTGTCAGCATTACACAAAAAAACAAATCCAAAATTCAAATCAGGAATGATCACCATTTCAGGGCGATATCCTCGAACCCATCCTCCATGATATACTACCTTTGTTCCTTTATAATACATAATTCGTAATCCTAATCCATACCCCGCTGAATCTAAACCAGGTGCCCATGTTTCATAATAATCTGAATCATCTTGAATGGCAAGATCAAATGAAAACATGGATTGACGATCGGTTAAAGTAAGTACCTGATCATTACTTCCTAATAAAGCTCGTAGCCATTGAATCATATCATCTAAACTTGCATTGACACCTGCAGCTGGACTGACATTATACCAACGATCCTCTGGTTCTCTAGTCTGCCACTTCCCTTTTACCTTTGTATGAGGAAACGCAATTGATTTACTTGCTCTAAGTCCATTATAGCCAACACTAGCCGTAGTCATTCCCAATGTTTTGAAAAAAAATGAATCAATAAGAAATGAAAAACTGCGATCCATTACCTTCTCTCCAAGAGTACTTATGACAGAAAAAATAGCATTTTGATACGCAAAAGTGTCACCTGGAGAAGCTACAAATGGTGCATATTTCAAAGATTCATAAATTTTTTGAGATGATTGTTTCGCCTTTATATTACCCGCCAAGGCATATTCTATAAGTCCAGAACTATGATTCAAAGTTTGTCGCAACGTGATCTGATTGGTGTATGTGGGATTCGAAAGTTGAAAAGATGGTAATTGATTCTTTAAGGGTTGATCCAATTGTATCACATTGTTTCGTTCCATTACAACGGCTAATGCCCCTGCAAAGCATTTTGATATGGATGCTAGACGAAATACAGTATGGTCGTGGATACGTTCTTTAGTCTGTAAGTTTGATATGCCTTGAACCTTTTTAGAATAAATAGAATCCTTTCGAAGGATGGCATATGCATATCCAGGTATCGATTCATCCGCTGCTTTTTGACGGATATATCGATCCATAGAGTCGACACACATAGTCCATGAAAGTTCAGTGATTTCTCGTTCCAAAAACGGACGCATTTCCAATAAGTATGAAATAGCCTTACGCTCCGAACAAGAAAAAAAAATGCAAATGAAAGAGATACAGATAAGAGAAAGGATGGCCTTAGTCATGTTCATCAAGAGGTTTCCCACAATATGGGCAAAATTTATAGGCTGAGCCAAACTTTTCCGTACATTTTGTTGAAATCGGTTGATTTCCAGCACTAACTACTTCCTCTTTTTTTGAACTGATCCTTTGAAATTGAGCTTGTGCGATATCTCCGACAACCTGATGGCCTTTAGTTTCCTCTTCTTTAATAGTTCCATCTTCCAACTTTTCAATAAAAGCTGAACTTAAAATACCAGCTGGAAGCGCAACCAGACCAATACCGAGTAAAGCGATCGTACCAGCCATAAACTTCCCCATGGCTGTTATGGGATATACATCTCCGTAGCCTACGGTTGTCAATGTAGCAACAGCCCACCAGAGTGTAGCCAAAATATTAGGAAACTGCTCAGGTTGAACATGTCCCTCAATATACCACATGACAGTTGCTGAAACAAACAAAAGGATGAACGTAACAAAAATGGTAATACCTAAGTCGTTCTTTTTCTCATAACAAACATTGACGATCACCGAAATCGAATTAGTGAAATGATTCAACCGCATCACTCTCAAAAGACGAGTGATTTTTAAAATACGAACAAAACGAAGGTCTTGATTCGCCCAACTCAATAGATGCCATTGTTGACCTATTTGGAAAAATAATGGAGATATAGCTAAAAGATCGATAATACCAGAACCTGAACGCATAAAGCGTAGAGAGGCACTCAATAAGGAAGGTGCATCTTTGTATTTGAAATCAGCTGTAAAGATACGTAGTACATACTCCGTAATAAAGATGATCAAAGTCGTTTGCTCAAAAAAATCAAAATAGGGCTGATAAGTCGTTCGGATGTATTCAAAAGATTCAAGAACAATACATAGGATACTGACTAAGATCAGGAACGTAATAAAATATTCGAATGAAATGGAGCCAATATTTTGTTCTTCATCATTATCGATGAAATGGTAGATGTGCTCGCGTATACCTCTTTTTGTTTTCAAAACGAATCAGTACATTGTTCAATTACGATAGTAATACCGTATTATTGTTATTAATATACAATAATCAGGCATACATTTTGATATTTTAATTACGGATTTTATTAATTAATGTTTGATTCCTCATTTTACGATCATATGAAACACCTCTTATTTCTATTTATCTGTAGTTTCCTATTTTCATCTTGTGCCCGACGAGATATCTATCTTAATCTGTATTATCCACCTAGAATTACGTTACCAAAAAATGTAAACAAGGTCAGTCTGATCAATCGCTCTCAAGCAAAAAGTAAAAAAGATGTCATCAATAAGATCGATGAATTTCTAACGATGGAAACTGGTAAGATCGATGCTAGATCATCCAAAGCTTGTGTTAATAGTTTATTTGATGAATTTATCCGAACACAACGATTCAATGAAATCAAATTCAGAGATACAACCTATTTAAATAATGCCTATGGAGAACAAATTCCCCCGCCTTTAGACTGGAGGGAAATTGAACGGATCTGTACGGAAGATCAAACAGAGTTACTTATCTCGCTTGAGAGTTTTGATTCAGACAGCCGTGTAAATTATCGGGCTGAACCTGCGAGTATTCAAACACCTCTAGGAAATGTTCCAGCATTGGAACATCATGCCACTATAACTACGAATATCAAACTGAGTTGGCGAATATACGATCCAGCCAGAAAATTCATATACGATCTCTATCCTATGAATCAGACCGTATATTCAAAGGGAAAAGGAATTAATCCCATGCGAGCTATTGAAGCGGTCCGAAATAAAGATGTTTACATCATTGAACAATCTCAAATTTTAGGCAAGCGATACGGGAGAAGTTTCGTTGGAAACTACTTCCGAACGGGTCGATCCTATTATCAACGTGGTGGTAATAAACTTAAAACGGCTGGAAAATATTTCCGAACAGGTATATGGTCAGAAGCTGAAAAAATATGGAATGAGATCCTCGACGGTTCGTATCCGAAACGCCAAAAAGGTAAAGCACTTTACAATCTAGCCTTGATACATGAGAAAGAGGGCGAATTGGAAATGGCATTAAAATTACTTTCTAGATCCTTTGCTGAATACAACGTCAGAGCTGCATTAAAGTACAGTAAATCGATTCGGATTCGCAAACAACGATTAGATAGAGAACGAGCAGATCAATTGGACTGATTCCCTTTTGCTTGTTGTACCCAATCGTCCATCTTGTGAGCCTGGTCAGGTAAAATCTGTTTCAAAAGTTCTAAATTCTTAGAGGGTAAGGTTGCCAGATCGTTCAGCGTCATCAGTCCAAACTCCTTAAAGATTTGTAATACTTCTTCATCTATATCAGCTAATCTTCGAAGCGAAGAAGGATCATTTTCGGTTGTATCAGTGGTAGATTCGTTATTTTCCAATATAATCTCCTCATCTGTGAAAGTATTTGATTGCTTTAAAGCACGTTCAATTTCAGTGATCTTTTCGTTCAATTCCTCAATCATTTCATCTTGTTGTTCAATCAAATGTTGCTTTCGATCCAACAGTTCCTGCATCTTATTCAACGCTAGGGATGGTTTTGCAAAGGCCTCTAGGTCTTCAACTTTTTCAATTAGATCACGATTTTCTCGTTTTAATTTACGGTTTTCACGCTTCAATTTTGACATAGATTGTGATAATCGCTCATTATCGTCTTTAATGAATGCTAATTCATCTTTGATCTGCCTTTTGTAACTCTCCATATGTACATTGATACGCTCTTTTTCTAATTGAGTGGACATCAATTCTTTGTTAATATCAAAATACTTGCCTTTCAGATCTTCAAAATTCTGATTCAATGCATCTATTTCTCCAGAAGACAATGACATCCCTTTTTCACTCGCCTCTTTCAATTTTTCGACTTCTTTTTCTAGTGCTTCTTTTTCACCTTCCAATTGTCTCGTTTTTTGGGCAATATCTTCAATCTCCTTTTTAGAGAACTCATATTTAGCCAACCATTGTTTTGACTCTTGTTCTAATGCAAGAAGTTGATTTTTCGTGTCTACTTTATATGTATTGAATTGTGACTCTAGCTCTTCTTTTTCCTCTAAGGCCATCTGATAAGTGAATTCAATATCACTGTGTTTATCAGATAGATTATAGAATCGATCATCGAGCATTTCCTCACGTTTTTGAAGAACCTCATAATCCTCTTTCAACTGAGTGAATTGTTTATTAATCTGAGCTAATTCTTTCTGTGCACCCTTCTTAACCGCCTCTATTTCTGTATTAAGCTGGTTGTTTTCTTTGGTTAATTCCTTATTACTCTGGTTATGCTCATCTGATATCTTAGAGACCTTATCCAGTTTTGTCTGTAATTTATCTAGTGATGACTGAAGTGATTTAACCTCTTTTTCATTACTCTTGGTTTGGGATTTATTGATGGATTCCAATCGTTTGATCTCAGCAGACTTTTCGGTATCATCACTCAATAAATCACTATATTTTCGTTCCCATTCTTCAATTCGTTCATCGTACTCACCTGCTTTATTCATCAACGAATCATAATCATTCTGAAGATCTGCCATTGAAGCTTTAGCCACCTCGATTTCCTCTTTTGAAGATTTAAGTTCCTCTTCCAATGTAGCATTTTCATCTTTCAATCCATCAAGACTAGCTTGTAGCTTCTCATTGATTCGATTTGATTTGATCAGTTGGAACTTAACTTTCTCATAATTTTCTCTTGCATTCTTTGTTCGATCGTTCAGATCCTGAAACTCTTTCTCTTTCTTATCCTTGTAATCTTCATGGTCCTTTTTTAGTGCATTAATATGATCCTTGCTCTTTGAAGATTCTCGCTCTAATTTTTCATAGTCTAGTTTGATACCATCTAGTGTCGATTCAGCAGCCATAAGAGCTGTATCAACATCTAATTTAGATTCATATAATGATTCATATTTCTCCTTGATCTTAGATAATTCCTTTTGCTTGGCTTCAAGTGTCTCACTAGCAGATTTACCCGATTTACTTTTTACTTTTTGAGGTGTCAATTGTTGTTTCTTTATTGCTGATGATTTTATAGCATACCCTAGTAGTCCACCCAGAACGGATGCACCTACCATTAATAAAACCATCATAGCTGTACAACTCATCTCTTATTTTCTTTTAAATTCTTTTGATAATTTTTATCATATCTTGAGTCATAATACCAGGTCTCTTTCCCATCAAAAGAGATAAATAGATCGACCCGTCGGTTGTGTTTCTGTCCAAATAGTTTTTTATCTGAAACTAATGGATAACGAGCGCCCATAGAACGGACAATAATTCGTTTCGTATCAAATCCATTACTAATTAAAAAATCTTTGATGAACCTTGATCTATCATAACCTAAACTATAGTTTTTTTCTCTGTCGTAATAATTATTACTGTGTCCCACCAAGAAAATCTTC
>CAXQBA010000052.1:0-3234 GCA_964221885.1 Luminiphilus sp.
CAATAATAATGCAAAAGGTAAAATAGCCGTAACACCTTACAATCCATCATTAGTATATTTTGCATCCAGTAATGGTGTATGGCGATCTGATGACGAAGGGCTTACCTTCACCTTCTTATGTAATCCAAGTAATAGCTGTGACGGATTTGCCGTATCTGATCAGGATAGTTTACATATGGTATATGGTTATTTGGATGCTGAAAACAGTACAGATGGTGGCTACACATTCAATCAAATTACCAATTGGGCTAATTCAAACCCTGACTCTACCTATGTACATGCTGACCTTCGAACGGTAGAATGCTTTGATGGTGTCTTTTACACTGGGACAGACGGCTATTTTGCCAGAAGCTATAATAATGGCTATCATTGGGAGCGATTAAATGACGGAACAGGTATTCGTGAATTCTACAAGATCGGAATCAGTCAATCCAATCCCAAAATCCATATGGCAGGCTCACAAGATAACGGAACTAGTATTTTGAATGAAACAGGTTGGGTCGAATGGAATGGTGGTGATGGTATGGAGGCCATTATCCATCCATTGAATGAAAATTGGATGATGGGTAGTTGGCAATTTGGGACTCGACAAGCAACCAAAGACGGCGGATTAACACGTTTTTCAGTCAATTCGCCTATGCTGGGTGCTGGTGACTGGATCGCTCCATTAGCTATTGATCCGGATGATCATATGCGTGTTTTTCATTTTGTTGATAGTATTTATGTAAGTGATGAATTTGGGAACGGATGGTATGGTGCTGGCTCACCTTCGTTTAGTTCAAATATCAAAACAGCTGCGGTAGCTCCAAGTAATGGTCAAGTGATTGCAGTAGCTCAGAATAATTTATTTGAAATCACTACCGATGGTGGAACTACCTGGACAGATATTTCAACTGGGCTTCCGTCGTCATCTATTAAAGATATTGCATTCGATCCAAATGATGATCAAACACTCTTGGTGGTTTATAATACCTATCAAAATAACAATCAAAAAATATTTATATCAACCGACCAAGGTGCAAACTGGACAAATATCACACACAATCTGGGAAATATGCCTATACAATGTGTGATTGTTGGACCTACTTCTGACCGATACATCTATGTAGGAGCTGAGATCGGCGTTTATTATAAAAGCATGCAAGGGTCAATGTGGCATTACTATGGAAATGGACTTCCAAGAACCACAATCCGAGAATTAGAGATTCAAGAAGGAGCAAACCTTTTAAAAGCTGCCACATGGGGTCGCGGTCTTTGGGAATATCCGTTAGTTGGTCGAGAAGCTCATCCCGTATTTTCTCATACACAGATCACAGATACTCCAGATGAATTACACCCAAGGGAGGGTAACCCACAAACCATTACTAGTCGTATTTCATACGATGGAATACTGAATTCGGTCTATGCCAAATGGTCAACTCAAACAGGTAGTTTAGATTCGACTATTTTATTTACAAATATATCTGATAGTACTTGGGCTAGTAACGTACCGTTACCTCTATATCCAGCAGGTACAAAATTGTATTTCAAGGTATATGCTGTCGGAAGCAATGCAGACACCACAGCAACCTTCCGTTTCATGTACAAAGTACGACCATTTGACTATTGTCCATCAAGCGGTAATCTGAGCTATGCAACTGCCATTACAGAGGTAGAATGTAATAATATATTAAAGTCTACGGGTAAAACACAAGGATATAATGACTATACAACTGATACAATATATCTTGATATCGGTAACACCTACAACCTTTCTGTAAATCTAAATACGGATGGAAATTATATGATCTATGCTAAGGCATGGATCGATTGGAATAAAGATGGCGTCTTTTCCACATCTGATGAAGAATATGATCTAGGTAGCGCTCAGAATACAGTCAATGGGCCAACGAGTCTTTCTCCCCTTAATTTTATGGTACCCCCTATTGCTTTTATTGGAACTACAAGAATGAGGGTTGCCTGTAAATACAATAGTGCCCCCACACCATGTATGACCAATCAAGATGGTGAAGTTGAAGATTATTCTATCCATAGTCAATTGATTAGCGAGACTCGCTCTGTAAACAAAGTACTACCGATTCATATTTTTCCGAATCCTACGAGAGATGATGTATTCATTCACCTTAAAAAATCATATTCGGAGGTGATTGTTCAAATCTTCACTGTTGAAGGCAAGCTATTGGACCAAAATACCTATAGTAATCAAACAATTATAAAAAAACGACTACCAGAAGGTAGTAATCCCTACATTTTACGTGTCACTTGTCCGGAACAATCATACTCAACCATCATTTTCAAGAAATAAAAATGTTAGTTGTTCTTTACAGTGAAAAAGACTGGCTTGCTATTAATAAACCCAACGGGCTCTTAGTGCATCGATCTAGTTTGGCAGCTGATGCTACCGAATTTGCAGTCCAATTGTTAAGAGACCAACTTGGACAACGGGTTTACCCAGTTCATCGTTTAGATCGTAAAACATCTGGTGTATTACTTTTCGGTTTGAACTCCAAAGTAACATCAAAGCTTCAACAAAATCTGCAGCATACATCTTGTGTAAAAGAGTACGTAGCCATTGTTCGTGGTTTTTTCCCAAATGAATGTACTGTTGAAAAAGAACTTATAAATGAATCAGGTAAAAAACAAGATGCAGTAACCCTATTCAGCTGCATTCAACAAATTGAAATTCCAATTCCTTTCGGGAAACACAACACATCACGATATTCTTTGATAAAAGCAATTCCCAAAACTGGGCGGATGCATCAGATCCGGAAACATCTCAATCACCTAAGACATCCTATTATTGGTGACAGACCTCATGGATGTAACAAGCAGAACAGATTGTTTAAAAAAACATGGGGACATACTGACATGTTACTGCATTGTCGTTCTGTTCGTATACAACATCCGTACAATGATAAACCCATCCATATTGAAGCTGATTTTCCTGCTAACTTTAAAAAAATTACCGATGCTCTAGGTTTGTCAATAGACTCCGTTAGCGATTAAAAAATGTATATAGATCATTATCACCTACCTGTTCATGTTGATCAGGCAGTAGATTAAAAAGAGGTGCTTGAACCCCGTTATTTAGTGTTGTTTTACTTCGAAAAACTTTCATTTCATCCCATACATTTCGATCGATGAATTGCTGTATTGTGTACCCCCCCCCCTCTACAAGAACCGATTGAATTGACAGTTTATTCCAATGTACTTGACCAAATAATTGAACATTGG
>CAXQBA010000053.1:0-9202 GCA_964221885.1 Luminiphilus sp.
AGTTATCTCTCTTTGATTTATGACATGGAACATTTACTTTGATTGGGTTATCCATAAGCTCCCGGTCCCGCTCTAGTATGAATAATTTTTTCTCAGTATTATCGGATATCTTTTCTAGATCATACTCCATCTTCTTTTGGTCGTATTCTGTATTCTCCTTAATGTAAGGGTGATTAACATGGCCTGAAATAGAAACGAGGTTATTGATTCTTGGAACAATGATCTGATCGCCTTCTCTTAACACATAATTATATTTAGAATCTGCTCCTTGCTCTAATAACTGTTCTAAATCTAATAAAACAAGCCCTTCATTCTTTCGTATCAATTTAGCGCCTTCCAAAAATGCAAAGTCTGTTACATTTCCGGCACGAATTATGATATCTAGAACTCGATCATTTTTTGAGACCATCGTATATCCTCCTGGATATTGAACTTCACCTTGTATGATCACATTCTCTAATTCAATAAATTGGTTAGAACGACGAACAAAGATTCGATCATTGGGTCTTAATTTGATTTTATCGGCATTTTCAATTTTCAATTGTCCATCAATAGCGATTTTTTGAATGACCACATAGGTCTTATTACCCTCGCGATCAATCATTTGCCTGGAAAGTTCAATATGACTATTGATCGCCTCGCGTCGAATTCCATTTGCCATGTAAATCAAGTCATTGATCGACAATGAATCACTAAAATCATATTTCCCAGGTTTTCGGACGTATCCAGAAATATTGATAAACTGATCATCCACAAAATCAGCCTTGAATTTTACTTCAACCTCATCAAATGGATTTAACTTCATATTTTCCGGGCTTGACGGGTTATCCAAAATCTCGTAAATATTAAGAGGTATAAATTCAATGGAGAAATCCTCTCTGAGGCGCTTCACATAAATACGATCCATGACTGCGGAATGAACAATCCCCGTCTTTTTTAAAATATCATAAATTGTTGATCCTTGTTTAATCTCGTACTTTCCTGGTAGTTTAACAGCACCTTTCACTTCTACATAATTTGAATATGCCTGACTGATAGTATCTATGAAGATTTTATCACCATCAAATAAGGTGAAATCCTTCTTCATTTTTAGTAGAGTATTAAGATTAACATCGATCAACCGCTCTTCATCATTTACAATTCGAATTACTTGAATGTTTTGTTTGTAAGCATCAGCCGTCAATCCACCTGCAAAATTGATAACATCAGATAATTCCTCACCATCGATTAGTTCATAAAAATATGGACGCTCAACCGCACCTACGATCTCAACGACACGACCAGCTAATGGAACATAGATGTAATCATTGTTGGATAGAAAAAATTCATCTTTTACATTTGGGTTATTGATAAATTCATAGACATCCAATTTCTTTTCTGGTCGTTCAGATGATAAAATTTTAATATTACGTACAGATCCTATTTGTGTGGGACCTCCAGAAGCAACCAGTGCATTAAATGCTGTATTGGCAGCCGGTATTGAATAGGAACCGGGATTGAAGACATCACCCGTAATATTAATATTGATGGAGCGTGAATAATTTAATTCAACTGAATATTGAGAATTAACAAGATTCATATGATTCGCTAACCGCTCAATCAAGGCTTTTTTTGTCTGAGCAAAGGTTAAGCCCTTAACATATAACCTAGGAATATGAGTACCTCTTAATGGATTAGATAAGTTAATGTATCCTCCTTCATCGACAAGTACATTTGCTGAATAATCGGTACGTCCCCAAATGGTAACAAGAATTTCATCTCCCATTCCGATAATGTACGAATCCAATGCTTTTACATCTCTTGATCTAGTAAACAAAGAAATGGACTGGTCTCTGAAAAAATGCTGCCCCCAGATCTTTGCTGGAGGTAATGCTTCAAGACGTTCATCAAATTTAATATCCAATTCATCCTCCTCCTTTTTCGTAAGTGTAGGATCATCTGAAACTTCTGAAACAGTAGTATTAATTGGTGGATCGGTTACTGTAGGATTAACAATCTTATCAGCCTCAGGTAATACATCAGGTAGTATTTTTGGAAGTTCTACTGGTGTTACAGGCTCTTGTGCATAAACATTGAATGCACCCATTGCATATTGAATGAGTGAAGTCAACATAAAAAGAAAAATAAAACGCAATATCATCGGATCGTTTTCAGTTGCTGAAAATAGCCTGACACATCTGTGCAGACAAACAGACCAAAAATACTTTATTTTCTTTTTATTAACAAAGATTAGCCGTATTGCTTCTCGTAATAGTCCTTATAAGCCCCACTTGTCACATTAGAAAGCCACTTTTCGTTGGATAAATACCATTGAACGGTATTTCGAAGCCCTTTCTCAAAATCAACGGATGGTTTCCATCCTAAATCCTCACCTATTTTTGTAGCATCAATTGCATATCTACGGTCATGTCCCTGACGATCGGTAACAAATGTAATCAACTCGCGAGATGTTCCAGGAGTTTTACCCAGTTGCTCATCCATGATATCACAGAGTAAATGTACCAAATCAATATTCTTCCATTCATTGTGTCCTCCAATGTTATAGGTTTGACCCAATTCAGCTTTATGGAAGATCACATCAATGGCTCTAGCATGATCATTGACCCACAACCAATCTCTGGTATATTTTCCATCACCATAAATAGGAAGTGGTAGCCCCTCTTTGATATTATTTATACATAAAGGAATCAACTTTTCTGGAAATTGATGTGAACCGTAATTATTGGAACAATTCGAAATAACCACAGGTAATCCGTATGTATGAAAATATGCTCTGACAAGATGATCAGAGCTCGCCTTGGAGGATGAATAGGGGGAGCGTGGATCATAGGGTGTGGTCTCTGTAAATAGACCAGTCTCCCCTAGAGTTCCATAGACTTCATCCGTAGAAACATGATAAAACAGATGTTTATTATTGGAAACATCCCACGTCTGCCTTGCTGCATTCAATAAATTGACGGTTCCAAGTATATTCGTTTCTATAAAAGCCAACGGATTTGATATTGAACGATCAACGTGTGATTCGGCAGCCAGATGGATCACCGCATCAAACTGATACGCTTGAAACAACTCATTTATCTTTGCCGCATCAACAATATCGGCTTTTAAAAATGTGTAATTAGGTGCCAATGCTAAATCATGCAAGTTTTCCAAATTACCTGCGTAGGTAAGAACATCAAGATTATAAATATGATACTTTGGATAATTATTGACAAATAAACGAATGACGTGTGAACCAATAAAGCCAGCGCCACCAGTGATCAGTATCTTCATTTTGTCATTTTATTTTACAACTTTTTTAAAATATTCAAATGTTTTAAGCATTCCGTCATGCCTCGAAACCCTCGGTTCCCAATCTAACTTTTCTTTGGCTAAAGAAATATTAGGACGTCTGCGCTTGGGATCATTTTGAGGGAGTGGGTGGTAGGAAACACGACCTTTTCCCACCATTGAAATAACTTCATCTGCAAATTCACCGATCGTCACCTCATCTGGATTTCCAATATTAACAGGAAAATGATAATCACTCAATAATAGACGATAGATACCATCGACAAGATCATCAACATAGCAAAAGGAACGAGTCTGTGAACCATCACCAAAGATAGTTAACTCCTGATCTAATATAGCCTGAGAGAAAAAAGCAGGCATCACACGTCCATCATCTACACGCATCCTTGGACCATATGTATTAAAGATACGTATGATCCGCGTTTCTAAACCATGATACGTATGATAGGCCATGGTCATTGCTTCTTGGAATCGTTTAGCCTCGTCATACACACCTCTCGGTCCAATCGGATTTACATTTCCCCAGTAATCTTCTGTTTGAGGATGAACCAAAGGATCTCCATACACCTCGGAAGTTGACGCAACAAGTATTCTAGCAGATTTTGCCTTTGCTAATCCTAATAAATTATGCGTTCCCAAAGACCCAACTTTAAGGGTTTGTATTGGAATTTTCAAATAATCAATAGGACTTGCCGGTGAAGCAAAATGAAGGATATAATCTAGATCACCTGGTACATGTACAAAATTACTTACATCATGATGATAGAATTTAAAACGTTCTAAATGAAAAAGATGCTCAATATTCGACATGGACCCTGTAATCAAGTTGTCCATCCCAATAACATGATATCCTTCTGCAATAAAACGATCACAAAGATGCGAGCCTAAAAATCCTGCTGCACCTGTAATGAGTATGGTCGGCATATTTGAGTAATTTTTGTGCAATGTAATTAAATATTTCGAGTTGAGATCAAACTTGGCCTACCAATACTGATGTAATCTAACCCAGCATCTTTAAGCGTCTCAATATCGAATAAATTACGCCCATCAAATACAATATTATCAGAAATACTATTTTTAATCTCAACAAAATCAGGTGTTCTAAAGTCATTCCATTCCGTCATGATTGCCAATGCATCAGCTCCCATTAAACATGCATACTTTGAGGCTGTGAATGTGATGTTGTCGCCATAGATCATCTTAACGTTATCCATAGCTTCTGGATCATATACCTGCACCAAAGCACCTGCATCAACTAATGCATCGATCGTTTCCAAAGCAGGTGCTTCTCGAATATCGTCCGTGTTTGGTTTAAAGGCAAGGCCCCACATAGCAATGGTTTTTCCTCTTAAGTCACCATCATAATAATCATTTATGATATCAAACATTCTTTTTTTCTGTAGCTTATTGACCTTCATCACAGATTTAAGAATTTTAAAATCATAATCTGCATCCGAAGCTGTTTTGGCTAAAGCCTTTACATCTTTTGGAAAACATGAACCCCCATATCCAATGCCAGGAAAAAGGAAGCGTTTTCCAATTCGACTATCAGACCCCATCCCTCTACGAACATTGTCAACGTTGGCACCTACTATTTCACAAAGATTTGCGATCTCATTCATAAAAGAAATTCTAGCTGCTAAATATGAATTAGCTGCATATTTAGTCATTTCTGCTGAACGCTCATCCATTATATAAATTGGATTTCCCTGACGTACAAATGGCATGTAAAGCTGCTTCATTACTTTCGTAGCCCGTTCCGAAGAAGAACCAATAACAACGCGATCTGGTTTCATAAAATCATCTACAGCAACACCTTCTCGCAAAAATTCTGGATTAGATACAACATCGAATAAAGAGTCATCTAATTTTTTTGCAATAACAGCATGTACTTTTTCTGCTGTACCAACAGGAACGGTACTTTTATCAACAATCACCTTGTAGGATGTGATCATGTCGCCCAACTGATCCGCTACAGATAAAACAAAAGATAGGTCAGCTGATCCATCAGCACCTGGAGGTGTAGGTAATGCAAGAAAAATAATTTCAGCATGATCTACGGCCATTTGAAGATCTGTCGTGAAAGAAAGTCGGCCATTTTTAGTATTTCGATCAAATAGTACATTTAAGCCTGGTTCATAAATCGGAACATGTCCTGAACGCATTTTATCGACTTTGTTTTTATCGATATCTACACAGATAACTTGATTCCCAGTTTCGGCAAAACATGTACCAGACACTAATCCGACATATCCTGTTCCGACGACAGCAATTTTCATAATAAGCTCGTTTAGTTTAATGTGAAGTAATAAGACTTTTTTCCCTAACGTTATATATATATGTAAGTTTCATATTTAGGTTAAATATGTGTTAATCTGACCTTAGTTGATAGCCAATATCAGACGTAGGCGTTTAGAAATTAAAATTGCATAATCATGAAATTTATTTATTACCTTTCACTCATGACAAGTTTAATTTTTTCTCAATCTTGTTCCGAGGCCCAAATTAAGACAAAAAACAACAATACAAAATTAATGGAAAATCTAGAGACTATTACGTTAGGTGCTGGTTGCTTCTGGTGTGTTGAAGCTGTTTTCAAAGATATCATTGGTGTAGAAGAAGTAACATCAGGTTACATTAATGGGTACACTAAGAATCCAACATACAAAGAAGTGTGTTCAGGACAAACAGGTCATGCAGAAGTATTGGAAATTCATTTTGACACAACGGTAATTTCGTTAGATGAAATTTTGGATATTTTTTGGTATTCACATGACCCTACCACACTCAACCGCCAGGGTAATGATGTGGGAACTCAATATAGATCCGGGATCTACTACCAAACAGATGAGCAACGTGATATAGCTATGACCTCACTCAAAGAAGCCCAAAAGTTGTTCGATAGCAAGATCGTAACAGAGATCAAAAAAGCAGAGCAGTTCTATCCCGCTGAAGATTATCATCAGGACTACTTCGAATTGAATGGCACCCAACCCTATTGTAGTGTGATTATTGCTCCTAAAGTTGATAAAGTAAAAAAGAAGTTCAAAGATAAACTAAAGAATTAATATGTCAATCGATCGGGATTTAGATAGGATTATATCGAAAATCAATACATACGAATTTATTTCTAGACAGCTGGAGCCCGATCAACATGGGAGAAAAATACTTCAGGACGAGGTAATCCATCTAACGGAATCTTTCTTGCAAGGGTTACCAAACAGAAAAGCATATCAAGCTATTCCATCTATGGGTTTAGGGATGCGTGACTTATCTATCGATTCTGAACCCAAATCCATAGAAACCCTTTCAAAACACATCCAATCACATATGATTGAACCTGGTTTGTGTCCGGCATCTGGTGGACACATTGCCTACATACCTGGAGGCGGTCTTTATCCTGCTGCACTAGGCGACTATATCGCGGATGTCACTAATGAATATGCCGGTGTCTTTTACGCGGGACCGGGAGCTGTTCGAATGGAGAACATGCTCCTTGAGTGGCTATGTTCGTTGTTCTCTTACCCAAAAGGAGCAAGTGGGAATCTAACCTCAGGTGGTTCTATGGCAAATTTAATCGCTATTGTAACAGCGCGTGATGCACGCAAAATTTCGGCTAGAAAAATACCAGACCAGGTGATTTACATGACACGCCAAACCCATCATTGTGTTAAGAAATCTATCAATATAGCAGGTCTAAGAGAAGCCAATATTTCGTATATTGACATGGATGACGCCTATCGCATGAGTCCAACTCATCTGTCAACATGTATTGAGGTGGATATACAGAAAGGATTGCAACCCTGTATGGTCATTGCATCTGCTGGTACCACAGATACAGGAGCTGTTGATCCATTAAACGAAATCAGTCAAATTTGTAAAAAGTATAACATCTGGTTTCATGTCGATGCTGCATACGGTGGCTTTTTTATCATGGCTGAAGAAACGGAACATTTATTTAATGGAATTGACCAAGCTGATTCGATTGTTGTTGACCCTCACAAGGGTCTGTTCTTACCCTATGGTTCTGGTGCTATACTTGTTCGTAACAAATCACTTTTATATCAGTCTCATCATATGCAAGCCAGTTATCTTCAGGATACAGAGAGTGGTTCCCATGAGGATTCACCAGCTGATCTATCTCCTGAATTAACGAAACCCTTCAGAGGTCTACGAATGTGGTTACCTCTACAACTGTTTGGTACAAATGCCTTTAAGGCTTGCCTAAAAGAGAAGATATGGTTGTGTCGTTACTTTTATGAAAAAGTACAAGAAATTGGATTTGAAGTAGGTCCTTATCCAGCCTTATCGGTTATGCTCTATCGATTTATTCCTAAAAATAAGGACGCAAATAGCTTCAATTTAGCCATCCAGGAATTTGTTAAAAATGACGGAACCGTATTTATATCCTCAACTACGATCGATTCTGTCGTTTACCTTCGACTCGCAGTGTTATCATTCAGAACTAGGTTTTCAACCATCAAAAAGTGTCTCCATTCGCTCGAAAAAGCAGTTCATTATTTGAGCTACTCAGAATAATTGAATAGTACTCTTCTAAAGCGTAGATTTAACCTGATATTTTTAAACAGCCTCAAGGGAACGGAAATCAACCGGGACAACACGAGAAACACCCTCTACCATAGTTACTCCATACATGATATCAACTGAGGACATGGTCTTTTTGTTATGAGTAACAATAATAAACTGTGACTGATTTGAGAAATCTTTGATAATAGAATTGAACTTAGCAATATTGGCATCGTCCAAGGGAGCATCAACCTCATCAAAAACACAAAATGGAGCCGGTTTTAACAAATATAATGAGAATAATAACGCAGTAGCCGTTAGTGTTTTCTCTCCTCCTGATAATTGATTGATTGAGATCGGTCGTTTACCTTTCGGTTGAGCTAAAATCTCAATTTTTGATTCCAATGGTTTTTCAGGAAAACTCAATGTAAGATCACAGGTATCATCTTCATGAAATAAACTTCTGAAAACCTCTTTGAAATGTGTTCGTACGCGCTCAAATGCCTCCATGAATTTTGAGGTAGCTTTTTCTTCAATCTCTTGAATGGTCTGTAACAAATTCTCTTGAGCATCCATCAGATCGGCACGCTGTTCAAGAATAGTTCGGTGTCGTAAAGATATTTCATCATATGCCTCAATAGCCATAGGATTTATTGTACCAAAATTTTGAATACGATCTCTCAATTGATTTACATTAGACTCTAATACCGCCTCATCAAAATCAGGATTTGGTGTTTCGTTTACAAGGTCATTGATGCGTATTTCAAATTCAATATTTAATCGCTCTGCAATAGATGTAAGCTCTAATTTGACTTCGTTGAATTGTTTTTCCAATGCTAAAATCAATTCTCCACTTCTGTGAAAAGCTGTTGATTTGGAACGTAATTCACTCTCTGTCTCAGAAATGATACCTCTATGCGCAAAAAATGACTTTTCAGCTTCTGTTTGGTCAACCTGTACTTGCTTTTTTGTACTAATAAGTTCAGTTAGTTGATTTTGAAGTTCCTTTTTTTCATTTTCGATATTATCCAGATCGCCTCCTCCACTATTCATACTATTTACATCAGCACTCAATTGCGTATGCAGGTCATTACGCATATCCGTATATAACTTAGCTTGATTATTAAGGGAGGTAACCGCATTTTTTTTCTGCAACCATTCGATCTGTAGTGAATTAGCCAACTGATTTTTTTCTCTTCGTTGTGCATCAAAATGATCGATCTGGTCTTTAACGTCATTTTCATCTGTTAATTGGGTCGAAAATGCCATCATTTCGTCGTCGCGTTGCTTCTCAAGAGCAACTATCTTAGCCTGAAGTACATCAACTTCCTCATTCTTTTTTGCGAGCAATTGATCGGACTCGACAATCTGTTGCTGTAATAAT
>CAXQBA010000054.1:0-7214 GCA_964221885.1 Luminiphilus sp.
GTTTAACACGAAGCCCCAAAAGTAAACCAAACATCATCATGATTGATCCAAGCCAAACTAATTGTATGCCAGGGAAAATAATGGCTTGGACGATGACATAGTCTCTTTTAGGTTTTTTCTCTTTGAATTCAAAAACCATTTGACCTTCCGCTGGTATGATTGTAGAGAGTTTGATGGTTAAACCCAACTCTTTGACTTCGGTTGGAAGACTATTTTCACGTTGGTCACGAATGAAATATAGCGTTTTGATAGATTGTATGGAGTCGCTTCCTAAAGTATGAATATCCAATAGAGCACTTACGGGAATGTCTCCATCTTGATAAGTATATTCATTAGTTTGCGGCATCTGGTTATCAATGCCACGGTAAACAATAAAGTTTGCACTTGTGTAAAGTGTATCACCTACTTGCATTTTCTTGCGTTGCCAAGACACCGTATCTTTATCTTTTTCAGGATCAACAAATGCCCAATCTGGTACTGCTAAAGTAAATACGTCGCGATGTAAGTAGTGTTTAGTTGATGGATTTGCAGAGATAAATTTTGGTTTACCATCAGCTAATTCTTCGTATATGACATTGGGTTGCGTTACAAATCGATCGATGATTTCTCCTTTGCTATCTTTTCGGATAAAACTTAATTCATAATTCTGCGTGTTGCCTTCAAACCATTGATCGGCAAAATGTACTGTAAAGCCATCGTTCAACTCAACTGTTTGACCTTTGGGTACTAGCACATTCTTTGATGCCTGCTTGTTTAAACCACCCAAAATACCGTCTAATTGAGAACTGGCAAATGGATCGAATAGTGCTCTTTTTAAGGCTCCTGAAAAAATGATACCCACTAATAGGAGGCCAAAACCTATATGTGATACCGATGAGCTGAGAGTTTTAGGATTGACCTTGTAAAAAGAATACAGATAATGTAGATTTGATGTAATACTGAAGATTCCTGTTCCTACTAATGCCCAATATTGCCATGCCTGAATACCGGAAAAAGACATAAATGACACAGTAAGTAAGACTGATAATGCAATATGACCACCAATAATGAATGATATTTTACGCGCATATTCACCCGAAAAGGATTGTTTCTTATACAGAATATGTTGTGATATACCAGAGAAAATTGCGATCAGTATACCGATCCATAGCTGGAAATTATTGTGGTGAGCAACCACATCTTCAGGTGGAGCAATAGACATACCAGATATGGCATTGAAAACAGGTATAGATGTTGTTGCTGTTATCAGACAAGCTGAAAAAAGGAGTGTCAGAGACCCCATAAACATCCAGAATTCTTTTGAATGAATAGATTCTTCTTTGACTGGTACAGGAATTGTTTTTCTTCTAACGAGATAAAGTATAAAAAAGCCCAAGGCTATCATAGCAAGCATAATAACCATTTGCCATTCCAATCCCATTTCTGTAAATGCGTGAACAGAAGTTTCGCCTAAAATACCACTCCTTGTCAAAAAGGTTGAGTAGATAATCAAGAAAAACGTCAAGAATAAGAATATGTATGAAGATCTTATGGAATGTCCTGTAGCTCTGGCAATTAGAATGGTATGGATGCCAGCTACTAAGGTCAACCATGGTACTAAAGATGCATTCTCAACAGGATCCCATGCCCAATATCCACCAAAACTTAGGGCCTCATATGCCCATACAGCTCCCATGAGAATACCTGTACCAAGAATCGCTGCTGAAAATAGACTCCAACGCAAGGCAGGTTGCATCCATTTCGTATGCTCTTTTCGCCATAAACCAGCCATAGCGTATGCAAAAGGTACTAAAGTTGAGGAGAATCCAAGAAATAATGTTGGGGGATGTATGGTCATCCAATAATTCTGTAAAAGAGGATTCAGACCCGTTCCTTCAATGCTTTGTAAATAATTAGCCGAGTTGAAAATGGGAGCAAAATGTACATCACGTAACAATTGAAAAGGAGATGCACCGATTCGCATGTCATCAGGACCCCAATAGATCCCTAAAAGGAAGAAGACAAAGAAAATCTGGACCACAGAAAATATTGCCAAAACATACGATTCCCATTTACCGGCATATTTCATTAATATGAAGCCGAGGACTACATTCCAAAACATCCACAAGAGAAAACTTCCTTCTTGTCCTTCCCAAAAAGCAGAGAAAATATATCGGAAAGGAAGATCAGATGATACATGTGACCATACGTATTCATATTCGAAATACTGGTTGATCATCATGTAGAAAATAAGCGCGATTATACTAAAAATGCTACTCCCATGAACTAGAAATGCATATCGACCAATATTTTTCCATGAAGCTTCGGCATGTTCTTTTGTACTTTTACAGTAGCTGATAAAAGATAGGATAGCACTACAGAATGCAAGAAAAATAAGAAACTGACCTATACGGCCTATCCATAAATGTTCACCAATATATTGGATCATGATATTTTGTGCTTAAACAGGTCTAATTTGCAACAATTTCAACACCTTTTGTTTGTATCATTTCATCCTGATATTTGGATGGGCATTTCAACTGTATGTGGTGCGCAACGAAAATAGATCCTTTCATGGTTCCTGTTAATACAATTTCTTCTGAACGCTCAAAATCTTGAGGTTTTGCTTGTGAACACAAAACTTGACATTCAGTTCCTTTTTTATCTTTCATAAAAAATGAAAAAGAGTTTGGATCCTTTTCAGGGTCATAGAGGATTTCTTTATCGGTAGACAAAAAACCAACGATCTGATGGTTCGAACCTACATGATTCGCAGCATAATCAAAATCGGTGTATGTACTGGTTTGTCCAGCAATAGATATAAGAGCCGCAACTACCAAAGCTATGATCAAAAGTCCGATCAGATGTAATTTTTTCATAGATGTCTTTCGTTATATATATTGTAACGCAAAATTATTATTTTTTTAGCACATTATTGCATAAATCAACAACTCTGAATCACTTGAGAATCATTCTATATAGCGCTTTAATAATTATGTTATCTATTCAACAGACCATTTCGGCTCAGGGTTTATGGATAACAGGGGAACAAGGGGCTGAAGATATCCAATTTTTACACGAACATGACGAAGGAATTGTCATTTCAGGTGTTTTTGATCAAGTTGTGGATGGACATATCTCTAAAGGTGGAACGGATGTGTATATTTTAAAGATTGATTCAATAGGTCAGACGTTATGGTCAACCAGTATTGGTAGTGATGGACAGGATGACATATTGGACAGTGATCTACAACAAGATGGAATGGTCAGTTTACTAATTGATTGTAACGGAACCTCTTTCATAAGTCAAGATACGCTCTTTAGAAAGAATATTGATCACCAGCTCAGTATTCAAATAGATCAAAATGGGATCCCCAAAAAGGTATCAAGTTTCTACTCGCCTGTTATGTGTAGCATGGAACAGCAAGTACACAAAGAGGGTCATTGGTTTATCATTGGTTCATATTTGGACAGTCTATTTGTTAATGGTCTTTTTGTATCCTATAGTTCAACGATTCAAACTACACTTATTCAATTGGATTCGAATCATCAATATTTGAGTTCATTTCCAATACAGACGGGTAGTCAACTTACTGTAAAATCTATGGATGCTGACACATCTATCGTACTCTTCGGTGAATTTACAGGCTCCCTTTCAATAGGTTTAGATACGTTTTTAGCAAATCCCATATATACAGATCTTCTTTTAATAGAATTGGATCCCACAAATGGTATACAATATATTGAGCAGATCGGTGGTGTATATCCTAACCGAGTAGCCCATGTATCATTGAAGGATAGTCTGATTGTAGTAACGGGTACATTTGAGGGGACGATCCAAATGCGAGATTCCATGTTGTCTACTTCGGTGCTCAAGGAAGCAGGATTTATGATCTGTTTGAACAAAGGAGGCTCTATTCGTTGGATGAAAAAAATTCCTAGTGATTTACAAGTTTTTGTGGTTCATCATATAGTTAGTAATGGTGAATGTATCATATCAGGCTATTACAGCGGGACTTTGGTAGACGGCTCAGTACAGAGCCAGGGCGGATATGATGCTTTTGTTGCAAGTTATTCCATGGAGAACGCTGCGTTTAACGAAATAAAGACATGGGGTTCAAACGGAAATGATCGAGCCAATAGACTAGAGCAATCAAGTGAGGTAGATATTCTATGTTCTGGCAGTTTTCAAGGAACATTAAGTTCTGCATATCAGTCTGTTACAGCTACTGATTTTTCAGATGGTATACTAAGTACATTTCAAAGACAAACGATTTCAATAAATAATATTGAAACTGAAAGTATGTACAAATTATTTCCGAACCCGTGCATTGATGAATTTTTCATTGATGGTCCTGATGAACCATTTGAATGGATTCTCTTTAACCACGTGGGACAATTTATAAAACAAGGAATCAAACAAGACGTCTATAAAGTAAATCTGTCTTCTGGATTGTATTGGTTACAGATTCGAGTTGATGACCAAATACATGTCGTACCCTTACAAATCGTTGTTAATAAATAGGTAATTGATTGAATCCTTTCTATATTTGGTGTCATACATTGTACCATGAAAAAAAAACAATCTCAATCTTCACAAGCACGTTTTCAAGTTCGTGTTGTATATGGTTTTGAAAACAAACTCAAAATTGTTCTGTTAGGAGAATTGATATCTGGTACTATCGAGGACAAAGAACATGCTTACCTCTATCTTAACCCTGATATCCAAGCTGGTAAGTGGCCAATTCTTGAGATCCTTCATATGGATTTTGTCAACCAACATCAGTCTGAAAATTACAAAGGTATCATGCTCAGATGTAAGGACAAGCAAGATTTTGAGTTATTCAAGTCCCTTCGTGTGTATGATGAAATTATAACATTGAAATAAACGTATTGATTTGTCGAACGAGCGTAACAAGGATCTTGCATTGATTAAGCGGATTTTCAGTCTGGCAAAGCCATACAAATTTACGTTTCTTTTTGCTGCAGTTTTATCGATCACGCTTGCACCTGTTTCGATTCTCCGACCTTATCTGGTTCAGTTAACGGTTGATCAGTCTATCATCGGTCCGGAACGAGACCAGTTGATGTTGATGATATCATTATTAGTTGGAGCTTTAGTGATTCAGGGTATTCTGAGTTATTTATTTTCCTATTCAACTGCATGGTTGGGTCAATCTGTGATCAGAGACCTTCGGATAAGAGTTTTTAATCATATTAATCGTCTTCGTTTAACGTATTTTGACACAACGCCCATTGGAACTTCAACTACAAGGACCATTAATGATGTTGAAACGATCAATTCTGTTTTTTCTCAAGGTTTTATAACTGTAATCGCTGATATCTTAACCTTGTTTTTTGTTCTTTCGATCATGCTGTACACCTCATGGAAAGTCACATTGGTTTGTTTGGTAACAGTTCCCTTTTTAATCTTAGCTACATATTGGTTCAAGGAATCGATTAAACGTGCATTTGAGGTGGTTCGTACACAGGTTTCAGTAATGAATGCTTTCTTACAAGAGCATATAACGGGAATGCGTGTGGTTCAGATCTTTAATGCTGAAGAGAAAGAATTTCAGAAGTTTTCCGAGATCAACAATAAATATAAGAATGCTAATATTCGATCCATTTTTTATTATGCGTTGTTTTTTCCGGTCGTTGAGATTCTTTCTGCTACGTCATTAGGACTTATGGTGTGGTATGGGGCTAGAGGTGTTTTGAATGATGAGGTAACTATAGGAGTCTTGATCGCATTTCCATTATATCTGGGGATGTTATTTCGTCCTATCCGAATGTTGGCTGACAAATTCAATACATTACAAATGGGAATTGTCGTTGCTCGACGAATTTTTAGTGTTTTAGATAGAGATGATCATATTGACGATCAAGGACAATTACATACCGATTCATTTAATGGGTCAATTGAGTTCGATCAGGTGTATTTTAGTTATGATCAAGATACATCTACCGAACAGATCGATGAGTGGATATTAGAAAATATTTCATTCAATCTGGAGCCTGGTGAAACATTGGCTATTGTTGGAAGCACAGGTTCAGGGAAAACAACGATTATAAATATTCTAAATCGATTTTATTCCTATCAGAAAGGGCAAGTACACATCGATGGAGAGCCTATTGAATTATATACCTTAGAGACGCTTCGAAGTCGAATTGCTATTGTATTGCAGGATGTATTTTTATTTTCTGGTTCCGTGATGGATAATATTACTTTACGCTCGCCTCATATTTCTCGCGAACAGGTCATTGAATCAGCCACTATGATTGGTGCACACTCCTTTATCATGGATCTACCTGGAGGTTATGATTATCAGGTAATGGAACGAGGAGCTACTCTATCAATGGGACAGCGCCAATTGATCTCATTTGTTAGGGCTCTAGTATTTAATCCTGATATTCTAATTTTAGATGAAGCCACATCAGCTATTGATCCTGAAACAGAATCCATTATTCAATATGCTATTGAAAAATTAGTCGATAAACGAACCTCCATTATCATTGCACATCGACTATCAACCATTCAGCATGCAGATAAGATCATGGTACTTGATAAAGGCCATATCATCGAATGGGGGAGTCACAAAGAGTTGATTCAGCTAGAAGGAGGACACTATAAGGAATTGGTCGATAGTGCTATGGATTTGAAACGGGTTTCTAGGTAGAACATTTTACACTGTTTTCTGGTAGACAGCAAACGTGTAATCGTGTTTATTCTTTTCGTCTTTTTTAAACGATTCTTTTTTTATGCATTGCCAGTCTTCTAACGAGAATTCAGGGAAGAAAATATCGGCATTAGGTACGTCTACATCTATGTAAGTAACATATAATTTAGTAGCTATTGGTAACGCCTCTTTATAGATTTGGCCACCACCTATGATAAAGATTTCATTTTCTTCAGTCTCTTTTGCAATAGCCAAAGAAACGGGTAGTGAATGGGCTATAACACAATCATTCGCTTCAAAGTCAGGGTTACGAGTAATAACAATATTCTGTCTGCCAGGGAGTGCTCGACCGATTGATTGATAGCACTTTCGACCCATAATAATAGGGTGCCCCATCGTTACTCGCTTAAAATATTTTAAATCAGCAGATAAATGCCATGGAATTTGATTTTCAGCTCCAATTTCTTGCTGATTACCCATTCCAACAATTATAGAAATATCCATATTAGTTTCTTGACTTGCTAATATTATTAAAAATTTGAACTATTGTAGCAT
>CAXQBA010000055.1:0-10781 GCA_964221885.1 Luminiphilus sp.
ATTCGATTTCGAATGATATGGAAGGGATCTATGATAAAATGGTACACTTGCGTCATGGAATGGCGACTAAGCTAGGTTATGAGAATTACATCGGTCTTGGTTATGACAGGATGAAACGTTCTGATTATAGTGCTAAAGATGTGGCTTCTTTTCGAGAGCAAATCAAGAAGTTTGTTGTTCCTATTGCTACTGAATTACACGAACGAAAACGAAAACGACTCGGTCTAGAAAGTATCTGTTATTACGACGAAAGTTTTCATTTTAATACAGGAAATCCAACACCAAAAGGTAGTCCAGATGATCTTGTTGAGCAAGCTGGAAAAATGTATAAAGATCTATCCAATGAAACGGATCAGTTCTTCAATTATATGAGAGAAAAAGAATTGATGGATCTTGTAGCCAGAGATGGTAAACAGACAGGTGGTTACTGTGCTTATATTCCTAGAGAAAAATCACCGTTCATCTTTTCTAATTTTAATGGAACGAGTCATGATATCACTGTTCTCACTCATGAAGCGGGTCATGCTTTTCAATGTTATTCTTCGTCAGCAGATGTCAAGATCAATGATTACATATGGCCAACCTTTGAAGCATGTGAGATACATTCCATGAGTATGGAATTCTTTACCCTACCTTGGATGTCCCTATTCTTCAAGGAAGATACGGATAAGTTTATGTACCATCATATGACCAGTACACTGACCTTTTTGCCATACGGATGTGCTGTAGATGAGTTTCAACACATTATGTATGAGAATCCAAATCTAAGCATTGAAGAACGTAATAAAGTTTGGTTAGATATGGAGAAAAAGTACCTGCCTCATAAAAATCATGATGGTCAGCCATTTTTGGAACGAGGAGGTTTCTGGCAGCGACAAAGCCATATTTTCTCTACACCATTTTACTACATCGATTATGTGCTTGCTCAGATCTGTGCCTATCAGTTCTGGCATAAGTCTCAGATTGATCAATCTGCTGCATGGAAGGAGTATGTAGATCTTTGTAAGCGAGGTGGTTCTCTATCATTTATTGACTTGGTAGATTCAGCGAATCTTATCTCTCCCTTTGCTGAAGGTTGTGTTGAAAAGGCGGTTGCTCCCATTAAAAAATGGTTATCTAATGTAGATGACCGTTCTTTCTAGTTAGTCCATCGACTGGTACTGATAATGGTTTAAATCAACAAAACGATGGCCCACACCCTCTTGAATCTCAGATGGAGATGGATAATATGTCTTTGCTAGCTTTAGAACGAGTCCTGTTCCGTGCTTTTTTTCATCGTGTGTCTGATAGACGCGCTGTGGATTTAATTGACGGACTAGTTCATATGCACTTTCTGGTCCCGGATTCACCTTACCGCCCAAAAAGAATGGAAGTTGAAATA
Organism: Luminiphilus sp.; assembly: GCA_964221885.1. GTDB lineage: Bacteria > Bacteroidota > Bacteroidia > Chitinophagales > Saprospiraceae > Aureispira. The sequence goes on from CAXQBA010000055.1 coordinate 1,382, forward strand.
GAGAGAAACTTGTGATCAATAACTCAAGATGATATTGCTGAATAATCTTCAAATAAGGTGTTACATATTTAAAGCCATGAGGGAACAATAAATACAGTCGTTCTCCCTCTTTGATTGCCAAACCATAATAATACGGAGGTTTCTTTAAAGTAACATCTATAAAGGCTAGTTCTAGGTCGCCGATCTTCGTCCAAGATTCATCTTCAATAGTGGCAAGTTCTTTAACAATACGAGAGGGGAACTTATGTTGAATAGATGACACTAGCCGTTTGTAGGTAAATAAGGGAGTGTCAGGTAGTGCGTTTATAGTCTCCGCATGAAAATGATCCGCATAAGGTTGTGTAACCACCAAGGCATTCAGATTTGAAAGTGACTCGGGAGCAACTGGTTCTGTAGCATGCCATTGCTTATTGAACCAAGCAAATCCGTCAATCTCAACACCTTTCAACCATGGATCAACAACAATAGACGTATCATCCGTTGAAAACTGCCAACTCGCATCCATATTCAACCTACGTACTTTCATTCGTATGACATTATTTGATAAAAGTGAGAATCTTTACTTCAGTCCGTCTATTTTCCTGATGATCTGATTCAGTGCAGAAAGAACAATTATTTTTCAACTTAGTTTCACCCAGTCCCAATGCACGAATACGATCTGAGTCAATACCTCTTCGTAAAAGATATGCTTTTGCGGATTGAGCTCGTTTCTCTGAAAGATTTAAGTTGTAGGAAGAAGAACCTCGGCTATCTGTATGTGATGATAACTCAATTCGCATACTCGGATATTTTCTTAGGATCGCTACTAAGGCTTCGAGGTCTCTAGCAGCATCCTTTCTGATATCCCATTTATCATAATCATATAAAATATTCTTTAGCTCAAAAACATCACCCTCTTTGATCAGATTTACATCATCAGCCAAAATACCATTCGTTATATCTCGTACCCCCCCCATTTCAAAATCGGGTGACATGGATAAATCTAAGCTAATAGGATCATCACAATTTTCACTATTCTTGAAAGAAATAACTTGATTATCTCCCGTAAAATTATTTTTGTAGCTCTTAACCACATAATCACAATCACAATCTAAAGGAAACCCGAACAACCCATCATTTCCAACTTGCATAACAAGTTCTTCTCCAGTGCATCGATTCAACAATCGTATAGTTGCACGTGCAACAGGTAAATTTTTATTATCTGCATTGTAAACACGACCGATCACACGAGGCCCCTCTTTCAGTTCTTCAGGTTCATATGAATAATTTATAGTTGCTATGGGTGTTGTTGCTAAAGAATCTCGTTTTGCCTGCTGTATAGCTTCAAATAACGGAGAATTTGGATCGGGATTTAATCCAATACAGTATTCATCCAACCCTTCCATTGTATTCGGCATGTTAAATGTTTCACCGAACTCAAGATATCCTTCTTTGTCTAAAATAACATGATATTGATCACCTGCTCTCATCTCACAGCTCACATAACCGTATCGATTTGTTACTAGTTTTTGAGGGGCTTCATTGAGTTTACTAACTCGCTTGACAGTTAAATTAACACCAGGAAGTCGTCTACGGTCTTGGTCATCATATACACATACATCAATAGGTAAAACTGGACTAGGGCGAACATCATCCAAGCTACTTAATACATTAAATCTGAAAATATCATCTCGCCCATAACTTCCTTTACGGTTTGAACTGAAAAACCCTGCCGATTTTTCAGTATTCATTGTAATACCAAAATCGTCCGACGTAGAGTTTATTGGTGAACCAAGATTGTACGGATACTCCCACAGTGAATCTGGGTGATTCATGATCTGAGTCGCCATGTAAATATCAAGCCCACCTATGGAAGACATACCATTTGAGGAGTAAAAAAGTACTCCGTCAGAATGTAAATACGGAAATAATTCATTTCCTTTTGTATTAATTCTTGGACCCAAATTAATCGGTTCTTGCCATTCATTCTTTTCAAAACGGCTTACCCATAGATCCATACCTCCCATGCCACCATCTCTATCTGATGCAAAAACCAAGAACTGTTGATCTGAACTTAAAGCAGGATGACAATAATCCGCATCGTTATAGCAAATACTAAGCTGTTCAGGTTGGGTCCATTTATCATTCTCTAATGAACTCTTATAAATCTTTAAATGACTTGTTGCCTTATCCTCTTTCTTTCTTTTATCTCGATTCGTTTCATTTTTGGTTAAGAACATCGTAGTGAAATTCTTATCAAAAACAAGAGGCCCCAAATGTAAATCAGTTATCAATTCACTAGCAAATAATTCAGGTTTACCCAATTCACTTTGCTTTGTAAGTTCTGAAAAATATAGATCCGTATATTGATCATTGAACCAATGATCGTTTTTAGACCCATTTCGTTTTCTATTAGAGACGAAAACTACACCAGTATTATAAAAGATAGGAGAAAAATCATAGCCGCGACTATTCAGTACAATCTCATTTTCAATTACCACCTCACCTAAGGCACGCATATCAGCTAATCGATTACAAGCCTCGAAACCTAGCCTAGCTCTTTGGTCATACGCTTTGCCATCCGCTTTCTCTTGCAGCATCTCGTCACATATCCTATAATGTTCTCTTGATTTTAAATATCGTCCATTCGCCTGAAGTGCCTGAGCATAATACAAATGATTCAAAGGATCTCTGTCACCTAGATCAATCAGTGTGGCATAAATGCGTTCAATCTCTGTATAGTTGGCTAGTTTTCGGTGTGCCGTTGCTAACTTTTTCAAATTAGACCGTTCCATATTACCGTAATCATTGCCCATGATCTGAACATACTTACCATAACCTTTCGACTTAAAATATCGATCAGCCTTTTTGGAGGACTGAGAAAAAGCCAATATAGGTACGATTAAAAGTAATATGAATAGAAAAAAATACCTCATGAACAAATTAGATGGTCAGCAATGAAAGTAGTTAATTTAGAAGAATCTTGGGTTGTGTACTTTATCTATTTTTTTATAAAAGTTATATTGAAGCATTGCCTCAACAGATCCTGCGTTAAATCGTTGAAGTTGTGACACAGAAAAATCATACGCAAATGCCAATTGAAAATTGGATGTGATCCGCCAACGGACTAATGCATCAACCGAATCACCCAATCTGTAAGTTAGACCAACTAATAATTTCTTAAGGAAAACAACACTCACATTCAGATCCATATCAAAAGGAGCTCCAGCTACATATTTACACAAAATGTTGGTCTGTAAAGAAACATTTGGATTTAAATCAAAAGACATCCCTCCCATCCCAAAATAATGTTGCTGAATCGTAGGTTCTATAGTTGCGTTAATATTATCGGTGAATTCAATTCTATTTCGAAAAATATGTGGCACTGAAAATCCAAGATAAAAATTCTTAGCTTGATAATAAACACCTGCACCAAAATTGGGAAATATCTTACTCATTGAAGCGCCAGGAATTGTATTATCGGCTACATCTACTGGCTTTGCCTGATCCCATCGTATCTGAAGATAGTAGATAGAACCACGTAAACCAATTGACAGAAATGAATTATTTTTAAAAAGTATACGATACGCATAATTCGTTTCGACATCCATACGGTTTGTAAAACCAATCTGATCATAGGTGATGGACATGCCCAATCCCAGTTTATTTTTCAATACGGCCCCATGTCCAAGTAATGTAGCCGTTTGAGGGGCACCCGAAATACCGATCCATTGATGACGATAAATGGCCGATAAACAAAATGCATCTTGACTCCCAGCATATGCAGGATTAAAATACATCTTATTAAACATGAATTGAGAATATTGAGGGTCCTGTTGCCCCCAAATCATTGAGGAACAGCTCAGAAACATACCTATTGATATAATATACTTCTTCATACAGTAATCATTATCTTCGAATTTCTACAGAGCCTTGGAATTCCTCAGCACCTCGAGTTCGAAGTATATAAAAATATGTACCATCAGGTACATTCACCCCTCGATGTCGTCCATCCCAATTACTTTGATAGTTATCACTCTCATAAACTATATCACCCCATCTGTTGAATATCAAAATCTGATGCCCAAGTCCAGTGAGACATGGAATAAAAAATACATCGTTCACATTATCTCCATTGGGTGTGAAAATATTTGGAATATCACACTCTATTATCGACTGAACATCTATAAAAACAGTTGCTGTATCACAGCCTGCATTACAAACCGGAGAACATATTTCATAGATTAGAACTTGATCATCCTGGACACCATTCAGATCAAAATTCATAAACCCATTATTTAAGTTAAAAACATCACCTTGATTGATACTTTGTACGATATTTACAGTAAATAATGATTGAACTGAGTCATTAGCAATCACATTAAACAGAACACCTGATACCGCTGAAGTCGCAAGAGTATCATTCAATGCTAATATCGTAGACGAATTCGTATCTACTTGAGCAATAACTGACGCATATGACAAACAACTTCCTAGCTGAACTTTTACAACATAAGAGGTTGTATTGACAGGAGAAACAACCAATAAACTTGATGAATCTAAAACTGATGAGGTATCAGCATCATACCAAATAAAGGTATTACCATTTAGTGAAATGGCCTCTGCCTCAAAAATATCGCCTGCACAAATAGGGCCATTATTTAATATAGAAATTGCCAATGAATCAATCAGCGTAACTTCAAAACGAGGAGATGCACTGGAACACAGGGTATTTGTATCAATACAGGTAACGATCCATTGATCTGAATTGTAGAGCGGACTACCTGGTACAATAATTAATGAATCTAATGGAAAATTAAGATTATTCCCGTTTGACCACACGATCTGATCACAAGAGGCATTTGATACTAGAATAATAGAATCTCCATTGCAGTAAAAACTATCCGTCAAAATAGTTGGTTTAGGGGGTACATTATTGACCTGTACTGTAAAGCTCGTGTCGGTGAATAAACATCCAGATGAGTCCGATGCCACCAATGAATACAGCCCCGCATTTGATGAAGAAACTGGAAAAATATAGGTAACCTGAGCTGTATTTAAAAATCCATTAGGACCACTCCAAAGATAATTATCTGTGGTTGTGATGGATCGGAAGATTAAACTGTCACCCTCACAAGCCTCAATCTCAACATCAATTGAAATATTTGGTGCTGGGTTAACTTGAATCGGGAAAGGACGAACAATTGACAAACATCCAGCTATATTCTCAACTTGTAGGTAAAATATCGTATCTGAAAGGATGTTGGTTGGTGAAAATGGATTCAATGTCGAAACCAACTGTGTTAAACTCGAATCACGATACCAATAATACGTCTCATTACTTTTAGTTGTAACAGATAATGTTGTTGATCCACCAAAACAAATAGGTGTTACACCCGACGGATTAGAAACAACTGGTATTGAATCAATAGAAACTAATGTTTGAGCTGTTTCAGACACACAACCTGTTACCGTATTTTGCGCATAAACATACCAAATACCACTACTGTAATTCACTGAATTCTGTGTAATGATCAATGAATCACTTGCACTAAATATTGTGCTAGCAGGTGGGAACCATTCATAGATCTGATCGGCAGAATGATTAAGAACTGATAGTAATAGTGTATCCCCCTCGCAAATTCGAACATCATTCAATATGGGAAAATCGGGTCGATCATATACGTTTATTAACCATGTAGCTGCAGGAGAAGAACAACCATTTGAATCAATGACAGTAAGTGTATAAACACCTGAATCCAAGACACTGGAACTAATAAAAGAAACCGTTTGACTATTATAATTTGCACCTGTTGGTGTACTCCAGTTATACAATTGATTTAAACTAGGTGTTGTCAGATTGACTGTGTTACCTACACAACGAGCTGTGTCGGCTAAAATCGTGGGTTGTAGCGGATTCGTATTAACAATTCCAGATGCTGACACAATACTTGATTTGCAACCATTAGGATAAAGCACTTGCAAATATACGGTCGTATCTGATGTGAGATTCAGTAAAACCAAGTCGGTAGATGTAGATAATGTATCCGTTAAATTTATAGATGATGACCACTGAAAATCTATGGATGAAAGTGCTGTTGCTTGGAAAACCAATGAATCACCTTCACATATTGGTCCATTTCCAGATACCATTGGTGTAGGATTTGCCAATACAGAAATTGAAAAACTGGTATCACTAGAACAATTAGAGGATAGATCAATAACTCGGACTGTCCATGATCCTGACTGATAACTTGGAGTTCCTGGTGGTATAAGTAAAGTATCATTTAATACAACCGCACCCTGTGGACCTTCCCAACGAATACTATCATATGATCCTGTTAGATAACATTCAATTGCATTACCTGCACAAGCTTGAGCTACCCCAATTACCTGTGGAACAGTTGGTTTAGGATTAACAGCAACCGTAACACTGACCTGCCCCATGGAACAGCCATTTTGATCAATACCTTGCAGTGTAAATACACCAGAATTTGCTAATGTAGTATTTGGTATTATTAACGAAGAATCTTGCGACGTCTGTCCTGATGGCCAAGTCCACAAATAACTTGCAGCTGAAACTGTACTGTATATATTTAATAAATCGCCCTCACAAACTGAATTATTACCAGCCAATGAAATAGCTTGAGGAATTGGTAATACAGAAATCGTTATTTGTTCAATGGGAGACGTACAGCCAAATCGTTCAATTTGAAGATAAAGAATGGTATCAGATGTTATGTTGGATAAAACAGGTGAAGACCCACTGATTAAGGCTGGAATTGTTAACAGACTATCTACATACCAATTATACGATGCCCCGATCAATGTAGACGAATTTAATGTCACAGAACTACCAAAACAAACTTGATTAGGATAACTGACAACAGGTGGATCCAACTTTGGACGTATCAATACAAAAATAGGGTTTGATAAGATGGTACAACCACTCGCAGTATCGACACATTCAACCTGAAATAACCCACTATTATAATTGGGATCCAAACTATCAATTGTAAATGTCGATGAAAAGTAGGGTGTACTAGCTCCTGGACCTTGGAGATTTAAGATATCGCAAGCAGATGATGAATTAAATATAATGGAATCTCCATTACAGATAGGAGAGTTACTTGTAAGAACTGGCTTATTCAATTTTACGACGGTTACAAACAACGAATCAGGTATGGATTGACAACCATTAAAATCAGTTATTTGTAAGGTATAATATCCTTCATCAACAGCATTATTTGCTGAATTGATCTGAATACTGGAAGTGTTACTCAGTAAATTGGAGGGGGATGTCCATTGATATCCTGCGTAACTAAAAAAGCCACCATCAAATAGAAAAATACTATCGCCCTGGCACACTTGAGATGCTCCTGATATAACAGGAGGTACAGGAAGTGGATATAGACTGATAGATATAGCTTCGTATGACACACAACCCTGATCAATTACTTTCAATACAACAATAGTATCAACTGTAAGATTCAAAATCGTGAAGACCGAACCAGTGCCTAGAACTTGTGTGGAATCTGAACTCATCCATTCCAGGGATGCAGTTGCATCTACAAAAGCCTGAATGCTGACAGTTTCACCTTGACATATCGTATCATTAGGGAATACAAAATAGGATTTATTGACAACCGTAATTGAAATAGGTGATGGATTGGCTGTTACAAAGCAACCGGTGGAAGTATCATGACATTCTATCTGCCATGCTCCATCAATATAGGATGAACTAGTTTCATCCAATGATATAGTATCAACGATAAACGTGTCACCTGTTGGAGAGGTCCATACAATACTATCAAATGTTGATAATGTACTAATAGTCAATGGGTCGCCAAAACAGATTGGGCTATTTGAAATAACATTTGGAAAATTAATCTCATTGATCACGATATCAATACTATCAAATTCTGTCAAACATCCATTATTATCAAAACCTTGAAGGACATACAATCCTGAATCGGAAGGTTGTATATTACCTACTTGAAGAAATGTATCAAGCAAAATAGACCCATCTGGATAGGTCCATTGGTACGACGAGTAGGCGAGATTGGTTGATAAACGCATTGTATCTCCTTTACAATAGTCCTCCTCCCCGTTAATATTGGGTGATGAACTCGTAGGAAACAGTTTCACCTCATATGTGAAAAAAGATTCACATAGCCCGTCAAATGATCGCATAACCACAAGTGTGTCAGACTCTAGATTGGTAATGAATAAACTGCCACTAGAAGCTATCAATGTTATTGAATCAGCCTCATAAAATGAGAATGTATTCACAGCAGAACCAATAGCTGCTAATGAGACATTGGCGCCGTTACATACCAATGTATCACCTAAGACAGAAGCAATTCCTGATGAATCACGAATGATCAGATCAGTGACAATTATAGAATCACAGCCCAGAAAACTGGGTACGGTATCATTATAAATACCTGCCGTTGAGTATACATTACCAGTTACAGAAGTAAAATCTTTACAAACGATCGTTGGAATGGTATCAATGGTTGTGTTTCCTAATTGAAGAAAGATTGTGATCACACTATCACATCCACCTACATTTTGAAGGGTATCATTAAAAATAGCACTAGCCGTCAATGTATCACCATTGGGTGATATGTATAGGTCGCATGCGATCGGATTTATCGTATCGAATGTGGTATTACAATTCAAAAGAGCCATGATAACAGCATCTTGTCCTTTTACTGAAAAAATCATATCCACTTGGCTTGATGAATTAACATCCATAGAATCTACATACACACAGCCAACCATTACACCAGTACTAGTTCGTAAAATAGCACCGGCTTCCTCATTAGACGAACTCCCTAAACGCTGTAGTCTTAGTAATTGATTATTGGGATCATAAAAAGATAGAAAAAGATCGCGACCTCCAGATGCAGAAAGGGTATATGTTGTACCAGAATTTATCAGTTGAAATGAGCTAACAAAAGAACCAATACATGATATTGTATTCGTAGCAGTGGAAACACTGATATCCATTAAACGATCATCTCCGATACCTCCACCTGAGCTAAACCATTCAAAACCACCACCAGCATTACACTTCAACAAAAAAGCATCCGTTCCGCCAATCGTCTGTTCATAAAAACCAGATGAATGATTAAAAATAACAGAGTCCGAAAAATAGCCTCCGATTAGAATATCACCAGCATTATCAAATTCAACATCTGTAATCTGATCAAGACCTACACCACCATATAGATTTCGCCATAATAAATTATCTGATGGATCAATCAACATGACATACGTATCTGTACTAACTGAAATAGATGTAACAAGGGCTGCAGTATTTTGGGGATCTATAGTACATGATCCAATAAATTGCCCTGACATCAATAGATCACCACTTGAATAAATCTCCATATCAGAAAGAAACGCTTGTCCA
>CAXQBA010000056.1:0-3398 GCA_964221885.1 Luminiphilus sp.
TTTGATGTGTTGATTCAATTCAAATAATGTAAAATGTCTTTTTTTGTGATCCATTAATTTTCAAAATCAAAGATAAATGGCCCTTGAGTTATTTTGTTGACGAACAAATGGGGATAATGCGCTTTCATCTCGCTCACAAATAAATCAAAAGGTAGATCATCAAAAGTTCCATAATCATGCAGGTATTCCATAAATGGATTTCCATGCTTATCTGACCTTTGAAAAACAGCATCCTGCTCTGCATCAAAATCCAATGCTTCTACACCTAATTTTTCGCATAATTCTTCATTGAATACAGGAGTAGCCTTTATCCATTTGTTATTTAAATACAATTCTGTATAGCCATGAAAAACTAAAATATCTGATCTTAGTTTTTCTTCAATTTTATGCGTTCCCAAATGATTTCTGACCTTCCCATAACCTAATCTGGATGGAACGCCAAGTACTCTTAGACAGGCTGCATATAGATTAGACTTTTCAACACAATAACCTGAGGTTTTTTTTAATAAAAAACTTGCCTTGAGTTGATCCGACTTGAGTACAACTTCATATGGGTTATATCTAAAACCATCCCTGATGGCATAATATAATGCAATAACCTTGTTTTTTAAGTTCGTTTCATTAGCAGTAAAACGATCAACAAATTCCAGGATAGCTGGATGATCAGCATCTGTATAATAACCTGCAGTGAGATATTTTTCCATACAACTATTCACTAAAAAAGGTCATTCCTAATGAATGACCTTATTCTTATTCTGTGACTTTAGCTTCAATTTCATAAATAATCAGATCATCAGGTACATTTCCATAAATATTTAAACTGGAATTGTAAGCATCGGATACACTAGCTTTAGAAGAATCAAATTTGAAACGAATCATACCTTTTTCACCTGGTTTAACCGCTGACTTAGTCCATTCCAATGGCTCAGTACAATCACAGCCTCCTTCTAAATGAAACATCTTGAAGTCAAAGGCACCATCATTTTTAAAAAACAAAGTATACTCCTGTGTATCTCCATACTTGATAGGGCCAATTTTTAAAATGGGCGCATCAAATGACAAGGTAGTTACACCTTTCTTTGGTTCCTGCTCCTCTTTCTCAACAACAGCTACACTTTCAATCAGTTTTTTTTTTCAGGTACAAGCATTCCGATAGATCCATTGACGATCTTAAATTCAACACGTCTGTTCAACTGTCTACCTTCTGGATTGTCCGAACCGTCTGTTTTTTCATTATCAGCAGCAGGTTCTGTTTCACCCAAACCTTTAGGTTGTAATCTTTCAGATGCGATACCTTTGGAAATCAAATACTGTATAGCAGCATTCGCACGTTCATCAGATAATTTATCGTTGTAATTATCAGAACCTTTGGAATCTGTGTGACCTCTCACTTCCACGATCATTTCAGGATTTTCATTCAGTGTCTGAAGCACCATATTAAGGGTATCGGCTGCGCCAGCTCTAACGTCTGACTCATCAAAATCAAAATAGACATTGTAGAATACAGGTGGCGGTGTCAAATACATCTTCTGTATCATATCCATATCCTTGATCTCAACAATCTTGGTATCTGCAATATACCCTTCTCTATTAGCAAAAATTTTGTAATTTTTATTTCTAGGAATTACAAATGTAAAATCATTGGCTGCAGCATTGGTCAATTGATTGATTTCATCTCCACTGCTTGCGTCATAAACCACAACAGTTACACCTTCAAGTTTTTCATTGGTACGTTTGTTATAAGTCTCAACAATCAAACCCAGTTCCTTGAGCCCAACTTTTGTAGAAAGATCCATAGGTTTGGTAAGATCATAACCTAAAGCCTTGAGCGTTTCTTTGGTAGCATCAACTTCTGTTTTACCACTTTCATGAGATGATTTGTGCGCGACAATATCATATTTTGCATTTGGTTTTAACAAAAACTGATAATCATTTCCCTGTGTATTGGTCTGCTCTTCTACTACTTCTCCCGTCGCTTTATCAACCAATTGTACTGTTGCGCCAATCATAGGCTCACCTGTTTCATCATTATTCACATCTACCTTGAGTAGAATATCACAACGTTCAGGCATTAAAACTGAGAAAATATCGTCACAACAGGTTTCACTTTTCATAGACATAGTACCGGGTCTATTAGACAATACGTAGCCATAGCAATCATCGTTGCCGGTTTTGTTGATCACAAAATGAAAATCATCTACAAAGGTATTGAATACCGCTCCAAGGTTAACCACTTTTTCCATGGTTCCATCTTTCAATCTGGTCGATCTGAATATATCCCAGCCACCATATCCAGGGTGCCCGTCAGAACTGAAATAAAGATGTCCATCTCTTTCATCAAAATACGGTGTCACTTCATTTCCGATGGTATTCACAGTTTCAAAGTTGAGTGGTTGCTTGGTAGTACCATCTTCATTCAATTCGGCATACCATAAGTCCATACCGCCTTTTCCACCTTCCATATTGGAAGAAAAAATCAGGTAATGTTTATCATCCCATACGGCCAAAGCAGGATCCTGACAAGAGTAATCAGAGGAATTGAAATCTAGCATCGTTGGTTCACCAAGCGTACCATCAATGTATGTTGAAACATATATACGTGAATTTTCTAGGTGATTTCCAACCAACTCTGCTCTGACAAAGTAGAACAATGAATGATCTTCGTTAAAAGTAGGCTCAATAACATGGAAGCCTGGTTTTTGAATCACTTCTGCATGAAACTCTTCAGCTTCATTCCAAACACCATCTTCTGATTTGGCAATGTAAATTTTAGCATGCTCGTGTTCATCACCTTCTTCTTTGATAATAATAGTGTCTGTTCTCAAAGAGGTGTAGATAATCTCAGACCTTCCAATCGGAAATGCCCCACCTTCTGTAGAGGGTGAGTTTACATTAGGCCCTACATTTTCTATGACCAGTTCTTCTTTTGGATCAGGATGTTGTTTGGCATACAATGCACCTTGTATCTGAATCTGAGACATTTCTTTATAATAATCTGCTCTTGGCGCATCATCTGGATACTCAGCAATGAAAGCTTTAAATTCAGTAATACAGTTGTCGTAATCACCTGTCATTTTCATAGCATGCGCATGCTTGTATCTACTCAAAGGGTAATGATGATCTTTGTCAAGGTCTACCAGTTTCTGATACCATTCCGCAGCTTGATTGTAATCACGTAATGCTTCATGAGTGGTAGCAATTTTATAAACAGCATCTTCATCTTTATCATCGTGTTCATAGGCTGACATATACCACTCTAATGCTGTATAGGCATCCTTTTTTTCGACTTGCTGATCTACAATATCGTGTTTCATATAAGAGGTCTGTCTGTTACCAACTGGCTGGGCAAAAACTTGACCAGAGAAAATGGTGCATACAATTAAAATAAATAAATTATT
>CAXQBA010000057.1:0-3816 GCA_964221885.1 Luminiphilus sp.
CTTGAATAATGGAAACGACACGATGGCCTCGATCTACAGCAAGTTTATGGATCATCTGACCCATTTTACCATACCCGATTATAGCGATCTGCTTTGTTTTCATATTGATTCGATCAAGATTCTTCCAAAAAGGGATACCTGTAATCAGTTGGAGGTACAAAATTCTCTTTGATAGTCCTTGGTGATACCCATCGAAGTAAATTAATGGATGCACCTGCTTTATCATTGGTTCCTGAAGCACGGCCACCACCAAATGGTTGTTGACCAACAACAGCCCCAGTTGGTTTATCATTGATGTAGAAGTTACCAGCTGTGTGGCGAAGTTTATTGGAGGCGGTTTCTATAACAAATCGGTCTCTCGCAAATAATGCACCTGTTAATGCATAAGGAGATGAATCATTCAGTATATCAATGGTTTGATCAAACTGATCATCCTCATAAATATAAATTGAAAGAACAGGTCCAAAAATTTCTTCGCACATGGATTTATAACGTGGATCATCTACTTGAATGACCGTAGGTTCAATAAAGTAACCTATGCTTTTATCACAATGTCCACCAATAACAATTTGTTGACCATCTTCTTTAGCCTGCGCTATATAACCTGATATTTTATCAAAAGCACGTTCGTCAATAACAGCATTGATGAAATTTGAAAAGTCCTCTACATCACCCATTTTCATACTTCCTACCTGATCAACCAAGTGTTTTTTTACAGTAGGCCAGATCGATGCAGGGATATAGGCTCTTGATGCAGCTGAACATTTTTGACCTTGATATTCGAATGCACCTCTTGATAGGGCAGTAGCTACCTCCAAAGGGTTAGCGCTATGATGTGCAATTACATAATCCTTTCCTCCCGTTTCACCTACGATACGAGGATAGGCATTGTATTTTGAAATATTATTGCCAATTAATTGCCAAAGATGCTGAAAAACATGAGTAGATCCGGTAAAATGTAAACCCGCGAATTCAGGATGATTAAAAATCACTTCACCGGCTACAGGACCGTCAACCAACACAAGATTAATCACACCATCAGGCAGACCTGCTTCATGGAACATATCCATAATGACTTTAGCACTATATATTTGAGTTTCAGCCGGTTTCCAGACAACTACATTACCCATCATTGCTGGAGCAGCACAAAGGTTGGCACAGATCGAAGTGAAATTGAATGGGGTAATCGCAAAAATAAAACCCTCTAAACCTCTATGCTCTAATCGATTCCAGATTCCAGGTGATGAAATGGGTTGTTCCTTATAAATATCGGTCATGTAATGAGCATTGAATCGAAAGAAATCAATCAATTCACAAGCTGCGTCAATTTCTGCTTGGAAACAATTTTTTGACTGTCCCAACATCGTTGATGCATTGAATTTTTGACGGTATGGACCTTCTAAAAGTTCGGCACATTTTAAAAAGATACTGGCTCTATGTTCCCATGATGTATTGGCCCATTGTTCTCTAACATTCAGAGCAGCATCAATAGCCTGTTGAACATGATGTTTGTCCCCCATGTGATATGAGCCCAAACAATGTTTGTGATCATGTGGTGGATGTATGGTCTTAGTTATCCCTGTCCTGATCTCTTTTCCACCAATAATTAGGGGAATGTCGACGGTTTGTTCTTTATATTCTTTTAGTTGTTTTTTTAAAGCTATTTTTTCAGCCGATCCAGGGGCATAACTTTTAACAGGTTCATTTTTAGGTGTGGGTACATTGAAAAATGCATTCGACATGATATTGACTTTTTAAATCGTAATTGACAATTGAAATTGCCTTGCAAGTTAATTTATTTTTAGTTTATTTTTTTTCCGTTCTCATCAAATTCATCCCATGGACCATCTTTTTCACCAACAAAATAATCTCCTTTACTCTTGATCTGTCCATTTTTGTAATAAAAAACCCAAGCTCCTTCTTTCTGCCCACTCCAGTCAAGTTTTCCTTTTCCCTTGATCTCACCGGATTCGTAATATAATGTTTGTTCGATATTGTTGAAGCCAAAACCATGAACAACAATGGCAAATACTGCACCACTCTCGTAATAATAGGTCCACTTTCCAACATTACCGTCACCATTGATGTACTCACCAAGTTTTTGTGTTTGACCATTGTCATAATAATTGATCCAAATACCATTTTTTCGACCCTCAATAAAATTTCCACTGGATCGCAATTGACCATTGGGATGATAGAATTTCCAATTTCCTACACGTAATGGTTCAACCATATTCTTCTTGTAGGTATAAATGCCCTCATATGTTCCCTCAGACTCCAAGGTGCCATCATCGAAAAAACTTTTCCAAAGCCCCGCACGTTCTGAGCCAACAGCATGCCCCATTTCTTTGATCTTGCCATTGGCATGATACGACTTAGTTAATTTTGCTATCGTGCCACGAACATAATATTGGGTTGACTTAGGCTGCATGTTTCGCTCGAAAAAGCGCCAGTTACCATGTTTTAGACCATTTTTGTATTGCCCTTTTGACGAAACTCGACCATTGTCGTGGTAAAATTTCCACAGACCAATTTTATTGTATTGAACATCACCACTCATAGGATCAGCCCGAAGTCCATTATAAGTTCCAATAGAACTTATTTCTCCATTTGTGTGGTATGTTTTCCATTGGCCTACCTTGAGAGATACTAATTCAAAGGTAACTTTATTGAATTGTGTGCCCTCATAAACCCCTTCTTCTGTGAGACGTCCCTCTATGTCATAAAATTTCCAAAGACCATCTTTAAAATCCTTGGTTTCCCAACCTTCTTCTTTTAAGTTACCATTGGTGAATTTTCGCTTGACATATATGGCTTCTTGACCTTTTACATATTTCTTCTCGACCAAAAATTGACCATTATCATCATAATTTTTCCACATGCCATGCATTTTTCCATCTATGTAGATTCCTTCTGCCTTTCGAGAACCATTTTGATGATAAAAGGTCCAAATACCGGTTTTTATATGGTTGTCAAAACTTCCTTCAGATTCTTTTTTACCATTTTCAAAATAAAAAGTCCATGGACCTTTTCGTAAGTAGATTTCTTGATCATTTTCAGGATCGATATATACACCATAATAAGCTCCTTTTGATTGAAGTTTACCAGATTTGAAATAGTTGACCCATTCGCCAACGGGTTGGTCGTTGACATATTCTCCTTGACTCTTAAGTTGGCCACTTTCAAAATAGGTTGATTTTATTTCTTGAGCTTCGAGACGAATAAAAACCAGTAGGGCTGAAAGGTGTAAGAAGAATTTCATAGAAGTGGCGTATTAAATTATTACCCAAATATAAGAATGAAAAATTCGTCCGTAAAAGTTTATGCAATTATTTAAGATAGCTTTATCAAAAAGGAGGATTATTCATGGTTGGAATTGAATCAAGCTGCGAGAAAGATTCAATGTGAAGCTGTAGAGCATCGGTCACATGTTAATCTATATAAAATGACAATATCTTTCTTAGTAATCCACATTAAATTTCGTAATATTAGGTTCATTATTTATTTATATATCGAAAATGAAAAAATCGACCAATCTATTGCTAGGCTTACTTTTACTTTTTGCTTCACAACTATCAGCACAAGATTCAAAAATAAGTCTTCATTTACACAAAGAAACTATTAAGATCAATTCGAATATTGACCATTATGTACTTGATACCAAAGTTGACTTGGTACAAGGCTTATTTATCAAATTGATAACTTTTTCATCGATTCCAGATCAACCTAAACTTGATCGTCTAGAAGAGTTAGGAATCGTACTACAAGAATACATTCCTCATAATTCGTATCTAGTTAGTTTTCCCAAGACAGTCA
>CAXQBA010000058.1:0-5915 GCA_964221885.1 Luminiphilus sp.
ATTCGATGAATTGATGATTGCATTGGTCTGCGCAATTGTGCTAGAAATCACACCTGAAGTGAATACATTATAGGACAATAGGCATAGCCAAAGGAACATTACACCCATTCCGCCATAAATGATCTTGTCTTTGTTTTCCATGATTTACGTTGTAATTTATTTAACTGAATACAATAAAAATAATTTATTTTGATTAAAACGAATATCATAATAAATTTTATTAACGTAATTTAACGGATTAAATGTAGAAATGACCATAGGAAAATGTCAAATTTGCCTATTCATCAAACCAATTCACAAAAATATATGAGTTACAGAAAAGAAAAAGATTCGATCGGCTACATTGATGTACCATTGAATACATATTGGGGTGCTCAGACTCAGCGCTCATTAGAGAATTTTAAAATTGGTGGACAAAAGATGCCTAAAGAAGTTATTCAGGCCTATGCAGTTCTTAAAAAAGCTGCTGCCATTACGAATGCTGAACTTGGTGTTTTGGATAAAAGTAAATCGGATGTTATCGGTCAAGTTTGTGATGAAATTCTCTCTGGTAAACTTGATGAGCATTTTCCGTTGGTTGTATGGCAAACAGGTTCTGGCACTCAATCAAATATGAATGTCAATGAAGTAGTCGCTAATAGAGCACACACATTATTAGGTGGACAATTGGATGACGAATCTAAAAAGATTCATCCGAATGATGATGTCAATAAATCTCAATCATCGAATGACACATTTCCGACCGCCATGCACATTGCAGCATACAAAAAAGTTGTCGAGCATACGATACCTGCCTTGAACCAATTAAAGGTTGCGTTCTCAAAAAAGGCATCTGAGTTCAATGATATTGTCAAGATCGGTCGAACTCATTTTATGGATGCTACCCCCGTTACAGTCGGACAAGAGTTATCGGCGTATGTTTCTCAACTGGAACATGGGATCCATGCATTAACCAACACCTTGGACCATTTATCAGAATTAGCCCTTGGTGGAACTGCAGTTGGAACTGGTTTGAATACACCAAGGGGATATTCAGATCTTGTAGCCAAGCATATTAGCAAATTATCAGGTCATCCATTTAAGACGGCCAAAAATAAGTTTGAGGCATTATCAGCTCATGATGCTATTGTTGAGACGCATGGTGCATTAAAATTACTAGCTGTGTCATTGATGAAAATAGGTAATGACATTCGAATGTTAGCTTCTGGACCACGTTGTGGGATCGGAGAGTACATAATACCAGCAAATGAACCAGGGTCATCCATTATGCCAGGCAAGGTTAATCCAACTCAGTCAGAGGCTTTGACCATGGCAATGGCACAAGTGATGGGTAATGATGTTGCTATTAATGTTGGTGGTGCGACCGGACATTTTCAGCTTAATGTTTTCAAGCCAATGATGATCTATAATTTTTTGATGTCTGCTCAATTAATTGGTGATGCTTGCGAAAGTTTTTGCACGAATTGTATTGATGGGTTATCTCCAAATATGGATGCGATCAATAAAAATTTAACAAACTCATTGATGTTGGTAACTGCTTTGAACACAAAGATTGGTTACGACAGGGCATCAGAAATTGCCAAAAAAGCATACAAAGAAAATACAACATTAATGGAAGCTGGAGTAGCTCTTGGATATGTTACAGAAGAGCAATTCAAAGATTGGGTGCGTCCAGGCGATATGATAGGTACGCTTTAATGGATGGTTTACACGAATCAGGTTTACAAGATCAATCACCATCATCGACGTTATCGTTGTATACGATAGAAATACACAATGCAGCAGGTAAGTCAGTTTTGAGATAAATGACCATATTTTGTATGTCAGCGTATAATGCCTGCGAACTAGTTGGGTCATTCACTACAAGATCATACAGACTACTATTTGTTTGAGTCAACCTGTCAGAGATCATACTATATTGAGTTTTAATCAATGATGTGAGCAATGTCCCTCCCTTTTGAGCATTTGTCGCATTTAAAAAATCATCTAAACCTGGAGCATCGATACCTCCTTCAAATACAAAACGAGATGATTCTACGGCATTGCTTAGTAAACTCAATGATGTTCTTGAGTAAAACGCCTCAACTGAACTAGGATTGGTTACATATCCTGTCTTTGCACCAACAGGGTTTCCCATTCTGTTATTTTTTATGTATTCATAGCTTTGATTAAAAGCATTCACCAATAGACTTATTGAAGAACCGTTTGATACACCTAAATTGCTGATAAACGTCTGTCTGTAATTTCCAAAAGTAGGTGCCCAAGCTTCATACACAGAATTTGCCTTTTGTTGTATCAAATCCGTGATCTGAGCAGTTAGCTGCATACGTTGCGGTGCTTTCGGGTCTGTGGTGAATTTTAAGATACTTTGCTGAGCATTGGAATCGGTACCATATAAAAGGTAGTCTAATGCCGGAAAACCTCTGGTAAAGGAATAGTATTCATTAGATAGGTCGTATGAAGTTGAATCCAGTGTCTGATCAATTCGATCGCTAAAAACTGGAAAATTATTCATAAAAGATCGTAGATTTTCGTCACTTGCGGGGCCAAATTCAAAATGAGCTACAAATTGCCATTTTAGCCAACATTGTTGAAATTGATTTCTCAGAATTGTAAAACGTTGTTGATCGGGTGACTGGGTGAATTGGTCCATGGCTCCTTTTAGGGAATCACAGGACAGTTTAAAGTCTGTAAAGACAGGTATGATCAATTGATCTGCATAATTAATCAGCATTTCTTCTTGGTCAAAATCAATAGCGCACGATTTACCCGGGATCGGATCGCAACTTGTAAAGAGATAAGAGGTTAATATTGATATGATCAAAAATCGTAACATAATACTGTGATTTAAGGTCTAATTTAAAGAATAGTTCACTGGGTTTCGTAAAATTATAGTTGATCTTTATGTGGAGCTAATTCAGCAATAGATTGAACGATCGCACTCTTTAAGTTCTCTAGTTGAGTTAAAGAACATTGATAAAGATCGATTGATAGAGGAGATGTACTTCCAAATGTTGAGATCAATAGATCATCAATAGCAAGAGTAGTTAGTGAACTTGTTCGAGCACCGAATTTAAGGGAGTGTATAAACATGTATGCCTCGGATAATTGATGATGATATTTCCCTGCATCTCCACTGTTGTACGAAGCGATAGCTGCATTTAAATAATGAATAGCAGTACCCGCTACTAATATTTCCCAATTTTTCCGAATCTCATAGATAGCCTGATCTCGATCTGATAGATTATCTTGTCCAATAGCTACTCTGCCTTTTATGTAATTAGAAAAAAGCTCATCACGAAGTGGTGTATATGTTTGGGAAACGGTTTGAACATATTTTGCCCAGAATCGAACATCTTGACTAGCATTATTGAAATCAACCGGAGCACCCAGATAACCGAATGATTCATCCCAATGATGTTCCATATCCGTTCCTTTGCCAACAACAACTTCTTGATTATCGACATTCATTTTACCATCGCCTAAATATACAGCGGTAGCTTGGTAGTAGAAACAAGCTCCCATGATGCCTTTTTCAATAATTTGTTTTAATTCAACACCATTTGAATCAATGTAATAAGGCGTACCATTATTAGCAAATACAACACCTGATTGACCTTTTGATGCGGGGGTAGTTGTATTGGTTAAAAGATTAGAAAGCGCGTATATATATTGAGAAATAGCGGACTGTTCTGAACTGATCGTTTTGTTGGATAGTTGTTTTCCACAAGTATCTAAACGAGCTTCATTATAAGCATTTTGTGTGTTTACATACATATTGCTCAATGATTGTATAACACTTAAAACGTTGGGCATACTCGAATTGAGTGATGAATCGATCAGGTCTGAAATGCGCTCTGTCATATCGAGGCGTAATAACTGGCCCTCATAATTCATGGGTTCAAATTCATAACGGGTTGGTAAGCAAGGTTCTTTATCGCAGGCTGAAAAAAGCAGAATGCATAATAAAACAAATAGGAAAGAACTCAAATGAATAAGGCTTGTCTTTTGCACAATCTTTTACTTTTATGGATACGCTCAAATAACACACAATTCTAATTCTTTTTTAGACTAAATCCAAATAAGAGCCAGCCTCTTTCATTTAATTGAACAAATTTCTTTATGAAACGGGTACCTGCCATGCCTCTATGAATGACTCAGCACTTGATGAGGATTCAGCTACAAGAATAAACTGTTGAATAAATGCCTTGTTTTTTAGATGGATCTGTGTTGTTCGTTGAATGGTCAAATAGTACCAGATACATACTCCAATTGTAAAAACTACCCAAATAATCATCAGAGCTCCAAAACTATCCCAGTGATCTGCCATGATTGAAAAAGAACTACTAACTAAAATAATGAATGTAACACAAATAAAAAATATTAAACTGGTCCTTTTATTTTGTTTCAGCTTTGTTGATTGGTCATTCGGAAATAATTTATCTTTGATCGTATCAAAGTTAGCTCGATTGTTTTTATACGTCAAAAATAGACGGATTAGATCTGGTTCAGTAAAAAAATCTTGTAAAAGCATGGTTTATCTGTTTTCTACGTTCTACAAATGTATAAAAATTAGGATATGAAACGTTTACAGTTATTTCTTATTAACTCATTTTTATGCTTTTGTGTTCTATCATCTTCAGCACAGCGTTTCCAAGTGAATGCAGGTCCTGTTTATGGACACTATACAGATTCAACCACACTTTTTTGGATGCGCGTGCATACAACGCAACCTCCTCAACGAAATAAGAAAGAAAAACAAGCGCTAGATACGTATATCAATCAGTTTTTCGTAGATCAATATGGATTGGAGCTCAATTATATTGATCAATGCAAGCATTTAGATAACAATCAATTATTGATAAAAGGACAAGTTAAATGGGAACGTGAGATTAAGAAAGATATTCAGTTCCTTGTAGGATCTTGCGCTCTTCAAATGCCCATGATTCCGTTTTTTTGGAATACTAAGAGAGAGAATATTTATTTGAGGATGTTGGAAAAGGATAAGGACTTTATGATATGGATGGGTGATAATGTGTATTATCTGTTAGGCCAGTGGAAAAAGAATTATCAAATGAATAAAGTAAATATCCGTGCTAGGAAGGATAAAAAACTAAGTAAATTACTAGCTAACACACAACATTATGCTACCTGGGATGATCATGATTACGGACCGAATAACAGTGATCGGTTGTATCCAGGTAAATTTAGGTCTCTAGAAATATTTAAAAATTATTGGCCTAATCCATCTTTTGGAACTAAAGAGACTCCTGGCGTTTTCTTTTCATTCACTCGATCCGATGCCTCTTTTTTTGTATTAGACACAAGATTCTATGCAGAAAAGGGGGTTCAAATGATCGGTAAAAGTCAAATGGATTGGTTAAAGAAGGAATTAATAAATAGCACTTCAAATTTTAAATTTATTGTTTCTGGAACACAAATTTTAGGTGTCACTGATCAGGAGGATTTTGAAGACTATGGCAGTGAAAAAGAAGAATTGTTATCGTTCCTTTCTGATAATAAGATATCGGGTATTGTATTTTTAAGTGGTGACAGACATTATGCAGAATTGTTATGCAATGAAAGGCCAAACGATTATCCACTTTACGAGTTTACCTGTTCACCATTGACATCTCCCTATAACCCTGGATATCCTCGAGTTTTAGCGAATAGAGTAGAAGGCACTTTCCATATTGGTCAGAATTTTGGCCGTGTTCGATTGGAGGGGGCAGATACCGATAGAATCTGTATTCTTGAGCTCTATGATTTCTATGGTGCTCTCTTGTGGAGTAAGGAAATACCTCTGAAAATGTTAAAGTATTCGTTTTAACAAAGAAGCCTTTCAGTGAAATGTACATCCATTTAATCGTCGCTTTGAAATATAATTCGACAAAACCCCAAGGTTCCAAAATCTA